>JAPUJL010000289.1 GCA_027296185.1 SAR324 cluster bacterium
AGTCCTGTCCTGATTCGTTCCGCGGCAGGCTATGCCGTGCCGCGGGCAGGACCCCCAACCCGTTTAGTCGATTTTACCGGCACCGCCCCGGTGGACGGCACGGCCAACGGTGGAGTGTGCCCGCGCCGATGCACCTCCGGGTAGCGCGATGGGAAGGAGGCGGGGCGCCAGACGCCGGCGGGCGGGCGGGGGCGATGATCGAACATCGCCTAAACGGACCGGCCGCTCGGCGCCTTCATTCCAAGGCCGCACAGCCGGACAAACGATCTCGGGGGGTACCAGCCGATCGATTCTTCGCTTCGCGCAGAACGACCTGCGCGCGGCAATGCGCCTGGCCGTTTGACCCACTGGGCAGGGCCTAGCGTTGCTTCGGCTTCAGGGCTTCGTTGAGGGAGCCGGAGCGGAAGCCGAGCAGATCGAGGGTCACGTAGCGGTAGCCGAACTCCCGAAAGGCGCGGTCGATGGCCTCCCGGTGCTCCAGCACCTTGGGAAAGTCCTCGGGCATTACCTCGATGCGGGCGACGGTGTCGTGGTGGCGCACCCGCACCTGCTCCAGGCCCAGATTCTTCAGAAACCGCTCGGCCTGTTCGATCTGTTCCAAGACGGGCACCGAGATGGAGAGTCCGTAGGGCACGCGGCTGGAGAGGCAGGCCGCCTGGGGCTTGTCCGCGTTGGGCAGGCCCAGGTGGCGGGCCAACTGGCGGATGTCCGCCTTGCCGAAGCCGCAATCGGCCAGGGGGGAGTGTACCCGGTGCTCCTCCGCGGCGGTCAGCCCGGGCCGGTGATCCCCCAGGTCGTCGACGTTGGTGCCGTTGAGGATCGCCGCTTCGTTGTACCTGCGGGCGATCCCGGTCAAGTCCGAATACAGGGCCGTCTTGCAGAAGTAGCAGCGGTTGGTGGGATTGGCCAGGTAATCGGGGTTCTCCAATTCGGCGGTCTCGATCACCTCGTGCGCCATGCCCCACTGGCCGGCCAGCTCCCGGGTGAGGGCCAGATCCGCCCGGTTGAGGCTGGGCGAGGCGGAGGTCACGGCCAGCGCCCGCTCCCCGAGCACCCGGTGGGCCAGAAAGGCCACCAGCGAGCTGTCCACACCGCCGGAGAACGCGGTGACGGCGCGCTCGAATCCACCCAGGTACTCCAGCAAGGCGCCGTACTTCCGCTCCAGCGGCGGCGGGAGCGCTGACTGTTCTTCCGGATGGGGCGATTCCATGGGACTCGAAGCGGAAAAGTGGCCGGGCGGACCCGGGCGTGGGCTCCGCGCCCAACCCAAGGGCGGCGCGAAGGACCTACCGAGAAATATACAGCCGGGTTTCGCGGCCTGTCAAACGGGGAGGCCGGATGGAGGTGACGAATGGCAGGCCGGCCGTGGACAACAGGACCTGTGTCAAGCCCGCGGCGCGCGCCGGATGGGGGTCCGGGGCGGCCTGAAGCAGGTCACGGGCACGGCCCGCTTGGACAGGGCCCGGCAAAATGATATGGGTGCAAACGCCGTTTCGGCCCGCCCCGGGACCGATGGTACCGGGAGGGGCCGCAATTGCACTCCGCAGCCCGCCACGCTGACGAGACCGCCGCCGTGACCGACCCGTCTTCCCAGAACCCTGCGCCCGGCGCCGAAGCCGATCTGAAACGGGAGATCGAGACCCGCCGGGCCGCGGCGCTGGCCCGGCCGGAGCTGTTCGCCGGCGCCCGTGTGCCCTAGTCCCGGCGCGGGGAAATGGCCGTCCCCGCCTTCAAGGCGGATCCCAAGGCTCCCGGCGACAAGGAGGCGGCGCGGGCCTCCAGCCTCAAGCTAATGGAGGGGCCGATCCGCTTCAAGCCGGACCTGTTTCTCTACGACCTGGAGGATGCGGCGCCGGACAATCCGGAGTTCCGCCCCTGGGCGCGGGAGTTCATCGTCGAGGCGCTGACCACCCTGCCCTTCCCCAAGGGGCAACTGCGGAGTTTCCGCCCCAACGACATCCGCACCGACGCCTTCGAGGAGGACATCCTGCACGTCCTGCGCGGGGCGGGACGCTTCGTCGACGTTATCATCGTTCCCAAGTGCCTCTACGCCGCGGACGTAGCCGACATTCAGGAGATCGTGCGCTGGGCGCGGCGGGCTTTTGCCATCGAGCACAAGATCTGGCTGGAGGTGCTGATCGAGGAGGCCTCGGCGTTCCTGGAGGCGGAGCGCATCGCCGCCCTGGAGGACGTGGGCGCGCTGCTGTTCGGGGCGCTGGATTTTTCCGGCAGCATCAGCGGCCGCGTGACGCCGGAAACCTGGATGGAGGACACCACCCACGCCCGCCAGGCCCTGCCGGTCATCGCCGCCGCTCACGGCAAGCACGCCATCGATGCCGTAACGAGCTTCCTTCCCATCACCCCGCGCAACACCACCGGGTTGGAGGAGGAGACGTTCCGCCGCCTCTGCGCCATGAGCGCCGAGGCCGCCGCGGAGGCGGGAGCGCCGCCGGAGCTGACCGTCCAAATGGAACAGCGGGAGCGCGCCGTGGCCCTGGTACGGCGGGACGCGGAAAACGCCCGCCGGATCGGCTACGCCGGGAAGTGGATCCTGCACCCGGGGCAGGTGGAGCCGGTGCAGAACGCCTGGACGCCGGAGCGGGAGGAGGCTCTGCGGGTGCTCCGGATGGTGGCCGAGTACGCCCGCTCCGCCGAGCGGGGCTCGGGCGCGGAGGTGGTCACGGGCAGCGTGGAGCTGGCCGACAAGGCGGTGATCCGCAGCAAATTCTGGGACCTGCACCACGCCGTGCGGGCCGGGCGCATCGGGGAGGCGGACATTGCCGCCACGGGCTATACGTGGGAGCAACTGCAGCGCACCGCCCGCACCCGGGACGAGGGGAGCGGTTAGCCGGCGGGGCCGGGGAGCCGGGAGAATGGGAGACTCAGCCTTCCAGGGGCTCGAGATCGTCTATCTTGTCCTGCGCCTTCTCCGGAGAAAGCTCCCCGTCCTCGATGCCCTGCTGGATGGTCTCCAGCTCCTCCTGGCGGGCGTGGACGGTCTGCTCGCCCTCGGCCATGGCCTCCTTGGCCGCGGCGTATTCCGCCTCGGCCTTGAATCCGGCATCCTCGCGGAGAAAGGCGTTCTTGGTATCCATGTAGGTCACGAAGGGCTCGGAGTTGCGAAGGATTTCCACGCGGTCCCGGTACGCCACGACCGAGGCCGTATCGGCAGGGTCCACCGGAGACTCGCCGATCTGCTGGATCTCCTGCTGCAGCGACGCCCCCGCATCGAAGGGGTATTTCTTCATCAACTCGCCGAGCAGGGTCAGCGTATTGTTCAGCCGCCGACGGGTGCGCAACAAAAATTCCTCCGGTGCCAGGCTGTGCCCGGCGGAATGTTGAAACCGGCGGATATCGACTCCGTTGAAGGCGAAGGCCCCGGAGGATTGCAGGACGTTGAGCTGCTCCTGCTTCTCCTCGCTGGTAAGCTCAGCCATCGCCTCGAGGGTGCTCATCAGGCCGCTGAAGTGCTCCAGCAGACTGCGGTTGTCCAAGAGCAGCAACTCGAGGTTGGCCTTGGTCGTCGAGAGTGCGTCGAGATCTTCCGTCATACCTGCACCTCAAAGTGGCGGAGCCGGGGCCTTCCGCCGGCCGGAGCGATGGCCCGGCCCCAAACGCGGCGGCGAGCCCGAGCCACTGTTCGGATCGTCGCGCCCGTCGCACGAGGTTACGCGCCGGTCATGCTAAGCCCAACGAAGAATCCAGCCGATTGGCGCCAATGAGATTTTTCAGCCGGCTGCGCCGCCCCCGCGGCGGGCTCAGTACAGGGCCCAGTACAGGTCTGAGAATGACAAACCCAAAGCGCCCGGCCGCGATGGACAATTTTCAAGCTCGGGCTCACAATTCACCATCTCCACGGGAATCGACCATGTCAAGAATCTGGCTGATCTGGGCGGGGGCCTTGGGGGCGTTGGGGATCGCCTTGGGCGCCTTCGGCGTCCACGCGCTGCGGCCGGTGCTGCCCTTGCAGACGATGACCGTCTTCGAGACGGCGGTGCGCTATCACCTCTTCCACACCCTGGCGCTGCTCGGCGTGGCAATCCTGATGGGGCAATATCCCGATCGGGCGCCGGCCCTGCGGTGGGTGGCGCTGCTGCTCCTGGCGGGGCTCGTGCTCTTCTCGGGCAGCCTCTACGCCCTGGCCACCACGGGCGTGGGATTCTTCGGCTGGATCACGCCCTTCGGCGGCGCCTGCTGGATCGCCGCCTGGCTCGGCCTGGCGTGGAGTTTTCGGCGGAACCGAGGCGGTTGAGGAACCGCCGGCAGACGCCGGACATCGTGCCCAAAAATCAATCGGAGTCGAGCGGACAGTAGTAGACCCGATACTTGAATTGGCCCGCCAGTAGGATCGAATCCACAATAATCCGGTTTCCGCCCAGCCGCGCTGCTTTGTTCCGCGCCTTGACCGTTCGGGGATCGCCATCTGGGGAAACGCCGGTCCCCGATGCTTTAATGGTGCCCAGCTCCTCGCAATCGTTCAAGGCTCGAGGCAATTCGACCAACAGCACCTTCTCGCCTTCGAGTGTGAGTGCGATATGGGGCCGCCCACACGCCGCCAGGCCGATGGCTACTCCAATTATCGAAGCGAACGTTCCGATGTTCATATGGCCGCCTTCCAATCCAGCGCCGTTGGGTTAGTACACTTCCGGTCTCGGGGCGATTCAAAATACCGGGTTCTCGCGGTAGGTGCCCCAGAGGTCTTTGAGTGCCTCGACGATTTCCCCCATGCTCGCCTTGGCCTTGACCAGCTCGATGGTGACGGGCATCACGTTCTCCGATTCGTCCCGGGCGACGGCCTTGAGCCGTTCCAGCAGTTGGGCGACCTTGCCGTTGTCCCGCTCCTTGCGCACCCGCTGGAGATTGGCGATCTGCCGCCGCGCTGTCTCCGGGTCGTAGGGGTGGAGCTCGATGTCCTGCCGCTCGTCCGGGTCCACGTACTTGTTGACGGCGATGACCGGCTTGTCGCCGCTGGCCTTGCCAAGGGCCGTCTGGTAGGCGAAGTCGGCAACCTGCTGCTGAAACCAGCCCTCCTCGATCAGCTTGATCGTGCCGCCGTTCTCCTCGACGTAGTCGACGATCTTGAAGATTTCCCGCTCGTAGGTGGAGGTGAGATTCTCCAGATAGTAAGAGCCGCCCAGGGGATCGATCACATTGGTGACGTTGGTCTCGTCGGCGATGATCTGCTGGGTGCGCAGCGCGATCCGCATGGCCTCCTCGGTGGGGATGGCGAAGGCCTCGTCCATGCCGTTGGTGTGCAGGCTCTGGGCACCGCCCAGCACCGCCGCCAATGCCTGAAGCGCGGTGCGCACGACGTTGATCTGGTACTGGGGCTTGGTCAGGCTCGCCGCGGCGGTCTGGCAATGGAAGCGCAGCCGCATGGATTCGGGCCGTCGGGCGCCGAAGCGCTGTTTCATGATCTTGGCCCACACCCGCCGGGCGGCGCGGAACTTGGCGATCTCCTCGAAGAAATCCGCCTGGCTGACGAAGTAGAAGGCCAGCCGCGGCGCGAACTCGTCCACGTTCATGCCGGTTTTTACCACCTCCTGCACGTAGGTCAGGCCGTTGCACAGGGTGAATGCCGCCTCCTGCAGGGGCGAGGCGCCGGCCTCGGAGATGTGATAGCCGGAGATGTTGATCGGGTTGAAGCGCTTCATGCCGCGGGCGCAATAGGTGATGCAGTCCCGCACCAGGCGCACCGACGGGCGGATGGGGAAGATCCACTCCTTCTGGGCGATGTACTCCTTCAGGATGTCGGCCTGGATGGTGCCCGACATCTTGTTCGGGTCGTGGCCGCGCTTCTCGCCCAAGGCCACGTACATGGCCAGCAGGATCCAGGCGGTGGGGTTGATGGTCATCGACACGGAGATGTTCTCCAGGTCGATGTTGTCGTAGAGCGCCTCCATGTCGTCCAGCACGTCGACGCTCACCCCCTCCCGCCCCACCTCCCCCTCGGAGCGGGGATGGTCGGAGTCGTAACCCATCAGCGTGGGCATGTCGAAATCGGTGGAAAGCCCGGTCTGACCCTGGGCAATGAGGTAATGGAAGCGGCGGTTGGTGTCCGCGCCCGTGCCGAAGCCGGCAATCTGGCGCATGGTCCAGGGCCGTCCGCGGTACATCGTGGGGTAAGGGCCGCGGGTGTAGGGGTATTGGCCCGGCAGGCCGATATCCTCGAGAGGAATGTCCGCCACGTCCAGGGCGGTATACACGCGCTTCACCGGAATGTTGCCGGCGGTGCGGAATTCCGCCTTGCGCTCGGGCTGGCGATCGAGGAAGGCGGCCAGCTCGTTCCGCTCCCACTCGGCGATCTGCTGCTCGAGTTCTTCCAGGGCCATGCCGTTGAGGGCCTGCTTGGGCTCGATCATCGACTTACACCTCGTCTTCAGGGCTCGGACTTCAGGGCGGCGATCAGCTCCGTGGCGGCGGTGTGGGGGTTGAGCTCCCGGGTCACCACGCGCTCGATGAGGGAGGATACCTTGCCGTCGTGCTGCTTTTCAAACCGGTCGTGCAGAATATTTTCGGCCGTCTTCAGCATGCGGGTGCGTGCGATGACGCGGCGGCGGCCCTCCATCTCGCCGGAATCGTCCAGGGTGCGGCGGTGGCGGTCGATGGCGGCCAGCAATTCCCCGATGCCTTCCCGCTTGGCCGAGCTGGTGGCCAATACCGGAATCTGCCACGCGGATTCTCCGCGCAGGGCGAAGCCCAGGGTGAGCATGGACTTGAGCTCCTTGAGGGTCTTGTTGGCGTCGGGGCGGTCGCACTTGCTCACCACGTGAATGTCGGCGATCTCCATCACCCCCGCCTTGATGGTCTGAATATCGTCGCCCAGCCCCGGGGCCGATATCACGACGATGGTGTGGGCCGCGCGAACGATGTCGATCTCGTCCTGCCCCACCCCCACCGTCTCGATGAGAATCAGGTCGAATCCGCCCGCATCGAGCAGGTCCACGGCTTCGTGGGTGGCCCGGGCCAGTCCCCCCATCGCGCCGCGGGTGGCCATGCTGCGGATGAACACGCCCGGGTCCAGGCTCAACTCGTTCATGCGGATGCGGTCTCCGAGGATCGACCCGCCGGAGAAGGGGCTGGAGGGATCGACGGCGATCACGGCGATCTTGCGCTCCGATTTGCGCGCTTCCAGCACCAGTTGGTCCAGCAGGGTGGATTTGCCGCTGCCCGCAACCCCCGTGACCCCCACCACGTGCGCCCCGCCGGTGCGGCGGTAGATTTGCTCCAGCGCCGGGCGGCATTCGGCTTCGCCCGCCTCCACGCGGCTGATCAGCCGGGCGATGGCGCGGGGCTTGCCGGCCAGCACGGGCTCGACGAGATCCAGGGAAGAAACGGCGGCGGGCATGGGCGGGGTCGCTCGAGCGGAAAGGGTTGAGTGGGCAGGCGGCGCTCAGCGGGGCCCGCGCGCCTCGACCAGCCGCCGCACCGCGTCGACGATGGCCTGGGGCGGCGTATCCTGGAGCAGAACTTCGGCGACGCCGATTTCCTTCAGCGCCCCCACGTCCTCGTCGGGCATGACGCCGCCGCCCACGAGCAGGATGTCCTCCGCCTCGTGTTGTTTGAGCAGGTCGATAACCTTGGGAAATACGGTCATGTGGGCGCCGGATAGGATGCTGATGCCGAGGATGTCCACGTCTTCCTGCACCGCGGCGGCCACGACCTCCTCCGGGGTGCGGTGCAATCCGGTATAGATCACGTCCATCCCGGCATCCCGCAGGCAGCGCGCGACGATCTTCACGCCCCGGTCGTGGCCGTCCAGGCCGACTTTGGCGATCAACACCCGGATCACGTTGGAGGGTACGGTCATGGGCGGATCGGCCGGTGGGCGGCGATGGGGACCGGCTTCAGGCCAGCCACGCGTAACGGGAGGAAAACGGCCGGGCCGCCGGGTCGATCGCCACGCTGATCAGCGCGGGCTCGGGCGATCCGATCTCGGCCTTCAGGGCGGCGCTGAGCTCGTCCGGCGTTTCGCAGTAATAGCCCTTGCCGCCGAACGCCTCCATCATCTTGTCGTAGCGCAGCCCGGGCGAGAAGACCTGCACGGGCGGCGGGCCGTCTTCGGGAAGTTCCGGCACGCCGCTGCCGATGCCGTTGTTGTTGAAGATCACCCAGGTGATGGGAAGCTTGTAGCGCACCGCCACTTCCACGTCCATGCCGCTGAAGCCGAAGGCGCCATCGCCCATCAGCGCCACCACGGGCGTCTCCGGGTGCGCCACCGCGGCGGCGAGGGCGTATCCGACCCCCACCCCCATGGTGCCCCAGCTGCCGGCGTCCAGGCGATGCCGCGGCCGGTAGTTCTCCAGGATCGCGCGGCTGATGTCCATGGTATTGGCCCCCTCGGCGATCACGATGGCCTCCTGGGGCAGGGCGCGCTGCAGCTCCATCAGGGGCCGGTAGTAGCCCATTGGCACGTCGCCGGATTCCATCAGAGGCTGCAGGTTGCCCCGGTTCTTTTCCAGCTCTCCCGCCAGCGCGGTCCTCCAGGGGCCTTTCGGATCGCACTGCCAGGGCGCCTCCTCCAGCCCCGCGGCGATCTGGGCCATGGCGGTCTTGGCATCGGCGGCCAGGCTCACCGCCAGCGGAACGTTGGTGCCCGTGTCGTCCGGGGCGATATCGATCTGGATCACCTTCACGTCCGCGCTGTAGCGGGGCGGCAGGCCGAAGTGCATCATCCAGTTGAAGCGCACCCCCACCGCCAAAATCACGTCCGCGTTTTTCAGGGCGTAGCTGCGCGCCGCGGCGATGCTGCCCGGATGATCGTCGGGGATTACCCCCTTGCCCATGGGCGATGGGAGGAACGGGATTCCCGTCCGGTCGGCGAAGTGGCGCAGTTCGGGAGCGGCATCGGCCCAGGCGGCTCCCTTGCCCACGATGAGCAGCGGCCGCTCGGCCCCCCGCAGCAACGCCAGCGCCTCGTCGATGGCCGCCGGGTCCGCGCCGGGGCGGGGCGGGGGCTCCACCCGCTCGGCCGGCTCCAGATGGTCCTCGTCGGCCATGCCGTTGATCACGTCCGCCGGCACGTCCAGATAAACCGGCCCCGGGCGGCCGTGCCACGCCTTGCGCACGGCCTGGGCCACCAGCCGTGGAATTTCCTCCACCCGCGTGGCCTGCCCCACCCACTTGCAGAAGGGCCGGGCCGCGTCCAGCTGAGGCGCGTCCTGGAAGGCGCCCCGGTGGCTGTGCCGCCGGTCGGCGGAACCGCTGATCAGCAGGAACGGCCAGCAGTTGGCCCAGGCGTTGCCCAGAGCCGTCACGGCGTTGGTCATCCCCGGACCTGTAATGGTCAGCGCGGCGCCCACATGGCCCCGCAGATAGGAGATGGCCTGGGCCGCGAAGCCCGCGGTCTGCTCGTGCCGGGTGCCGATGTAGCGCAGCCCCTGCTCCTGGGCCTGGTAGGCGATCTCCGTGACCGGAAAGCCCACCACCCCGAATAGCTCTTGGAGCCCCTGATCCTTCAGGGAGCGCGCCACCAACGCGGCGCCTTTGATTTCCGCCATTAACGCGAATCTCGCTGAAACCGTGCGTGAACTGAAAACGGCCCCTGGCGGCGCCCCTCGCGCCGAATCGTCCGAGGACACCACGGCGCCGCAAAACGCAAAGGAATTCCGCCGCTCCCACCTCTTCTTGTGGCTATAGCACCGCGCCAGGCGCTTGGCGAGGCGGGGGATCGGCCGCGGAGCCCACGCGGCCATGGACAGGCGGCCATTTAAAATTGGTGGGGCAACGACGGGGCAGTTGCGCTACTCCAGCACGAAGGTGACGCGGCGGTTGGACTTGCCCTTGTTCTCCGCCTTGGTCAGGGTGAGGCGGCCGATCTCGCCCAGGCGGGCCACATGACACCCGCCATCGGCCTGCACGTCGAACCCGACGATCTCCACCAACCGGATTTCGGCCAACTGGTGGCGGAATTCCGTCTCCAGTTTGAACAGCTCGGGCCGGGCCAGGGCCTCGGCGGTGCGTCCGATCGCCGTCCGTGTGCCCAACCAATGACGAAACTCGGCGCATGTGGGTCAACCGATGCCTTGGCTGGGTCTCCTGATCGTCGGATTGCGCAAAGCCGCAATCTGATCTATGGAGAAGTCGGGGGAAGCCGATCCTCCCTCGTCGACATGGATATCGACACGACAGTTTGGATTTGGATTGTCGCCGGCGCGCTGCTCATGCTGTCGGAGACCGTCATCCCCGGGGGCGTGGTCGTCTTCGTGGGCATCGCCGCGGTGCTGGTCGGATTGGCACAGTTCCTGAGATGGCTGGAAGGGCCGTTTGAATCGTTCACCGTCTTCTTCGTGTTGTCCATCGTTCTGCTGCTCAGCCTGCGGGGCCTCGTCAGTCGATTCTTCCCGGGAGACACCAGCTATCAATCGCCGGACGAGGACGCGGAAGCCGCCGGGTCGCTGGTGGACGTGGTCGAAACGGTGAGCGAAGGTAGCACCGAGGGCCGGATCCATTTTCGCGGCACGAGTTGGCCCGCCACTTGTGTGGAAGGTTCCATCTCCCGCGGACAGCGGGCGATTATCGTGACCCGCGACAATCTCATCTGGATCGTGGAACCCGCGCAGAATGCCCTGGCGATCGACCGCGGCGAAGAGGACGAACAGAACAGCGGCCACTGAATTTCGCGAATCGGAATCTCCGGCACGCCCGAGCCTCGTATTCAGTCGATCGGCACGTCCATCGTGCAGTTGGTTGGGCTGGCCGCAGAAGTGAAACCCGTATTCCGAGGCAAAGAAGACCATGGACCTATTGACGCCCATTACGATCGTCCTGTTGGTTGGGTTGGTCGTCCTCTGGAAGATGTTCATCGTCGTGCCCATGCGGGAGGCGGTGATCAAGGAGCGGTTGGGAAAGTTCACGGGGGTGCTCAGTCCGGGATTCCATTTTCTATTGCCGATTTTTGACAAAATTGCCTACCGCCATGAGATGCGGGAGCAGGTGATGGACGTTCCGGTCCAGACCTGCATTACCCGGGACAATATTCAGGTCGACGTGGATGGGATCGTCTACCTCAAGGTGATGGATGCCGAAAAGGCCAGCTATGGCATTCAAGACTATCGCCGGGCCGCGGTGAATCTGGCCCAGACCACCATGCGTTCGGAGATCGGCAAGATCGAGCTGGAGCGCACCTTTTCTGAGCGGGATGCGATCAACGAGAACATCGTGCGGGAGATCGACATCGCTTCAGATCCCTGGGGCATTAAGGTGTTGCGGTACGAGATCAAGAACATTACCCCGCCCCCCCGGGTGATCGAGACGCTGGAGAAACAGATGGAGGCGGAGCGAACCAAGCGGGCCGAAATCACGATGGCCACCGCCGATAAGGAGAATCTGATCAACCTGTCTGAGGGTGAACGGCAGGAGGCCATCAACGTTTCCGAAGGCGAAATGGAAAAGCGGGTCAATGAGGCCAATGGCCGCGCCCGCGAAATATCGCTCTTGGCGGAAGCCACTGCCTTTGGGGTGACCCGGGTGGCGGAATCCATCCAAAAGCCCGGCGGACTCCAGGCGGTCAAGATGCAGATTGTCGAGCAGTTCATCGAGGAATTCGGGAAAATCCTCCAGTCGGCGAATGTATCGGTCGTGCCCGCTCAACTGGCCAATATCAAGGGATTCTTCGACGGTATCGGGCGGGTCACCAGCGGCATTCCGGAGACCGACGGTGCGCTGGAGAAACAGTCCTAAAGCCCCACTGATGGCTTGTATATTAACGATCGGTGACGGCTAGCTACCTTTGGAGGGAACGTTATGGAACTGCTCGGTTACACCATCTTCGATGTCTTCAACATGGTGGTATGGGGGTTTCTGTTTCTGATCCTGCTTGTCCAACTCATTCGCGCCATGAGGATCGTGCCGGCCCAGAAGGCATACATCGTGGAACGGCTGGGTAAATACAAATGCACCCTCGACCCCGGATTTCATCTGCTGATTCCATTCCTTGACACGGTAGCATTCATTCAAGACCTGAGGGAGGAGTCCATCACCGTACCTCCCCAGGAATGCTTCACGAGCGACAACGTCCAGGTCGAGGTGGACGGTATGATTTACATCAGCCTGGTCAATCCGGTGAAAGCAAGTTATGGCGTGACGGATTACCGCACCGCGGCAATCCAACTCTCCCAGACCACCACCCGTTCGGTGATCGGCACCCTGAATCTCGACCGCACCTTCGAGGAGCGCGATTTGATCAGCTCCCAGATCATCAACGTCTTGGCGGATGCCGGCGAAGCGTGGGGCATCCGGGTGCATCGTTACGAAGTGAAGAATATCGTGCCGCCGCCCACGGTCAAGAACGCCATGGAACTGCAGGTGACCGCCGAGAGAGAACGCCGCGCGATCGTGGCCCGCTCGGAAGGCGAGAAGCAAAGCCGTATCAACCGTTCCGAAGGGCTGAAGATGGAGCTGATCAACAAATCCGAAGGGGAAATGCAGCGCCGCATCAACGAAGCGGAAGGAAAGGCCAAGGAAATTAGGGCCATCGCCGAGGCGACGGCGAATTCCGTCGAGGTGCTCGGTCAGGCCATCAATGCCAGAGGGGGTGAAGAGTCGGTGAGATTGCAGTTGAGCCTCAAGTATCTCACCCGGTTGTCCTCGCTGGCTAACGACCGGACTCATATCCTGCTGCCGGTGGACTTGACCCGGGTCGAGGATCTGCTCGCGTCGCTGGGGCTCAGGTCCGATTCCGCCGAAGGCAAGTGAGGGTTTCGGCGTCTGCACACCGCGGGGATCCGGCGATCGAGGGAGGTTCCACGTGGCCCATCAGCATTCTTGGGTAATGCTCCGGAGCGGGATTCAGAAATCGAAAATATTCATCCGCCCGGCGCTTGCCTTCGACTTGGATCGGAAGAAGCCAGACAGGCTCCTTGGAATGCTGTTTCGGCAAATCGCCTCTTTGCGGCACCATCTTCCATCAGCGGGGCTACCCGGCCCTTACCGATTTGCGAAGCGAGCGTGACGAGGGATGAGGGGCGCCAGCGGTTTTGAGACGCGTCCTTAATCCGCCCGGCTCTGTCCCTGCTGGTAAATCTCCCGGGCCAGGACGAATGCCTCGTATCCGTCCACCGACTCCCCGAACTTGGCCCGAACGCGGTACCGGTATTCCATCAACTCCTCGTCCACGGCTTCCATCTCGCACCCCACTACCTCGACCTCCAGGGCGAGCACGCCCATGGCGCTCAGCACGATGTGGGTGCCCGGGGCGATCTCGTGATCCGAGAAGAACGAAACCCCGCCCGCGGATAGGTCCCGGATCTCGTAGCTCTTGGGCTTATCGTGCATGAACACGTGCAAGCCGGCGGGAAAGGTGACGCGGGGATGCTTGCGCCGCTCCGCGTCCGGATGCGCCGCCGGCTCCCCCGATTCGCGGAGCCAGTCCTGGATTTGGCGTTCGTATGGCTCCTTCCAACGGTCGCCGGGCGGCTGGGACGGATTGGGAGGGTCGGGAGGATCGTAAGCGGTCATGGGAGCTGTGCGGTGAGGAATTGATTCAAGTGAATTCGGCCGGAGCCGATCCCCGCTATCGTGCCTTTAGTCGGACCGTGATCGCCGCCTTGGTGCTGAATTTCGCTTAATTCTGCCGCGCTCTTCCCTTCGACTTCGCTCAGGGCAGGCGAGACAACCCCGCGTTGCGGGGATTCCTTAGGAACGCGGCCCACCTATTGCTCTCAAATGCCCGTTGCCCGGTGTCCTCATCCCGAGGAGCCGAAGGAGCGGGAGTCTCGAATGACGCGGTGCCAGGGCCTCCAACATGGGGACTCCTTACCAATGTAACGCGCCGCACCGAGTTTCGGTTCGATGGCACAGGTCAAGGCCGAACCCCGAAACCGCCATCGCCACGCTTCACGAGTGAACCGTAGCCGGACCGGGAGCGGGGCCGCTCCCATGGGGATGGCGGCGGCGGGCCATCAGTCGCCCGCTTCCGCCTCCGCGCCGAGGCCGGCGAAGAACTTGTCCGCCATTTGCCGGGAAATACCGCCGATCATGCGCTGGCCCACACGGGCGATCAATCCCCCGATTTGCAGATCGCCGGAATAGGCCAGGCGGGTGGTGCCGCCCTCCGCTACCAGCCGCACCTGTCCGGTGCCCTTGACGAACCCCGGCTTGCCCGATCCTTCGATGCTGAGGGTATAGCCCTCGTTGGGCCGCTTCTCGCTCAGGGCCAGTTTGGCCTGGTAGGTGCCCTTGATCGGCCCGATGCGGATGGTCAGCACCGCCGCGTAGGCGTCGTCCCCGGCGGGTTCCAGGGAGTCGCAGCCGGGCAGGTGCTTCGCGATGACCGCGGGATCGTTCAACATCTCCCACACCCGCTCGACGGGGGCATTAATGGAAAACTCGCCTTCCAGTTTCACGACGTTTCCGATTGGTGCTCGAACGGCGGATTGGGGACGGCTCCCCGCGAACCTCCGCTCGTGCCGCGGTCAGACCCTTGCGCCCTCGATGGCGCGGCGGGTAAAGACCTTGGCCAGGTGCAACCGATACTCCGGCGAGGCGTTGAGCGGATCGCCCAGGGGATCCTTGGCATCGCCGGCCACCTGCTCCGCCGCGGCGGCGATCGCCCCATCGTCCAGCGCCTTGCCGGCCAGCGCCCGCTCCACCGCGACCGCCCGGAACGCCGTGGGCGATACGCCCGTCACCCCGACCCGCGCGCCGGTGCAATTGGCTCCGTTCATCTCCAATGCGACGGCCACCCCCACCACGGCGAAGCCCGAGGCCTGCTGGGCCATCTTGGCGTAGCAGGTGTTTCTGCCCGTGGCGATCACGGTGATCCGCACCAGAATCTCGTCCGGCTCGATTGCGGTGGTCAGCGAATCCACCAGGAAGTCCTTGATGGCGACCGTGCGCTCGCTTTTGCCCTGCAAGGTGAGCTGGGCATCCAGGGCCACCAGCGCCGCGGGCAGGTCCGCGGACGGATCGTTGTGGACGACGCTGCCGCCGAGGGTGCCCCGGTTCCGTACCTGGACGTCCCCCACCGCCGCCGCCGTCTGCGCCAGCAGCGGGCACTTGTCCAACACCGTCTTCGAGCTTTCCAGCTCGTAATAGGTGGTGCCCGCGCCAATGGTCAAATTACCGCCGGATTCGGAGAGGCCCTTCAGCTCGCCCACCTTGCGCAGATCGATGAGATGCTTCGGCGCCGCCAGGCGCAGCTTCATGATGGGGATCAGGCTCATCCCACCCGTGACGATCTTCGCGTCGTCGCCATACTGACCCAGCAGCGTCACCGCTTCCTGCAGGGAGGCGGGCGCATGATATTCGAACGATTCCGCATACATGACCGGTTCCTCCCTTTAGGTGGATGCCTGTTGAATCGCCTTCCAGACCTTTTCGGGCTTGAAAGGCATGTCGAGGGAATCGACCCCCAGCGGCGCCAGCGCATCGTGGACGGCGTTGAAGGTCGCCGAGAGGGAGCCGATGGTGCCGGCTTCCCCGATGCCCTTGGCCCCCAGCGGATTGACCGGCGAGGGGGTGACGGTGTGGTGGCACTCGAAGTTGGGCAGCATGATCGACTTGGGCATGGCGTAGTCGGTCAGCTCGCCGGTGATCAGCTGGCCATACTCGTCGTAGACCGCCTCCTCGAACAGCGCCTGGGCGATGCCCTGGGCGATGCCGCCGTGAACCTGCCCGTCGCAGAGCAGCGGGTTGATCACCGTGCCGCAGTCGTCCACCGCCACGAATCGCTTGATCTCCACCTCGCCGGTGTCCTTGTCGATCTCCACCACGCACACGTGGGTGCCGAAGGGGAACGTCAGGTTCGAGGCCTCGAAGCGGCTGGTGGCCTCCAGACCCGGCTCGATGTCGGTGGGCGCGGTGCCCGGGCCCTGCCAGCTGAAGTCGTAGGCCGTAAAGACGATGTCCGCCAGGGCCACCTTGCGCTCCGGCTCGCCGGTCACGAACACCTCGGCGTTGGCGTAGCTGACGCTGTCCGCCTGGACGTCCAGCAGCCGGGCGCCGATCTGCTTGATCTTCGCGACGACCTTGTCCAGGGACATGGAAAGCGCCGCGCCGCCGATGGCGATGTTGCGGCTGCCGTAGGTGCCGTTTCCGTAGGGGGCCACGTCGGTATCCGAGTGCATCACCCGGATGTTTTCCATGGGCACCCCCAACCCGTCGGCGGCAATCTGGGCGAAGGCCGTCTCGCCGCCCTGACCGTGGGGCGAGGTGCCGGTGAGCACCGTCACCATTCCCGTCGGCTCCAGCTTCACGGTCGAAACGTCCCAGAAGCCCACGCCGGGAGGTCCCAGGAACGACGGCCCCACCCCGCACAGCTCGACGTAGGAGGACAGCCCGATCCCCACGATCCGCCCCTCGGCACGCGCCTTCTTTTGCTCCTCGCGGAGGGCTTTGTAGTTCACCACCTCCAGGGCCTTATCGAGGGTCTTGTTGTAGTCGCCGCTGTCGTACATCATCCCCGTGGCCGCGGCGGCCGGGAACTCCGTCAGGAAGTTCTTGCGCCGCACATCGGTGGGGTCCATGTTCAGCGTCCGCGCGATCAGTTCCATGCTCCGCTCGGCGACCAGCGCCGCCTCGGGCCGGCCTGCGCCGCGGTAAGCATCGGTGGCCATCTTGTTTGTGAAGACGCCGATTTCCTCGAAGCAGGCGGCGGGAATCTTGTAGCAACCGGTCATCATGCCCACTAGGAACGAGGCGATGGCCGGGGTAAACATTTGCATCTGGGCCCCCAGGTCCAGATAAGCCTTCACTTTCATGGCCTGCCAATCGCCATCCTTGTTGAAGGCGATCTCCACGTGCTTGCGGACCCCCCGGCCGTGGATGGTGGTGCTGAAATTCTCCCGCCGCTTTTCGATCCATTTCACCGGCT
>JAPUJL010000029.1 GCA_027296185.1 SAR324 cluster bacterium
CAGTCTATTGGCCGACTTTCGTGCTGGTGGACAAACGGGGGCACGTGAGGACGGTGGAACTCGGCGAAATGCGGGCCGGCACTCCTGCCGCCGAGCGCTTCGAACGTCAACTGCGGGCGCTGCTCGCCGAATCCTAGCGCCTAACCGATCCGGGCGTGTGCCTGCGGCGCGGGGCTGGCGCAAATCGATAGGCCACCCGTCGCGGATCCAATCCGTCTGGAATCCCCGAAGCCGATTCGCCGACCCGAATAACGGTTTACCCACTCCCAATGCCATTATAATTTAAGATTATCGCACAGGGCCGGGCAGTGCCGCGCGTCGTGGGTAGGGGTGGATCGGCCCGCGCCTTCCGTCGCCGGATCGCCCGCCAGTGCTCGATGCCCAGGGGTGCCCGCCCTGGCAGGTGGCGCGAGGCGGACCCTTCGATGCGTCCTAGCCGAGGCGGAACGCCCGGCAAGCGATCGTGCCAAGATTCAGTCTTCGAATCGCAATGTGACCAGCTGCCAAGCAGTACACACCAACATTCAGGGGAGGGCAGTGCAATGCCCAGCGCAATCCCGGCCAATCAAGAGATCGATGCCCTGCACGAGCGGATCGCCGCGCTCGAGTTCGAGTGCGCGGATCTGCGCAAGCGGGCGGAAGTGCCTCCGGATCCGCGGGGCGGGCCTAGCCGGGCGGAACGGGCGGCGGACGCTGCGCTCCTGCGCAGTGAAGCCAAGTACCGGGCCGTGCTGGCGGCGCTTCCCGACTTGATTTTCCGACTCGACCGGGAGGGGATTTTCCTCGAATACCACTCGCCGTCCGCCGGCGACCTCTATTTTCCGGAGGAGCAGTTCGTCGGCAAGCCCGTCGGGGAGGTGATGCCGCCGGAATTCGCGCAGCGGGTGGTCGAGCTGGTGCAGCAAACCCTGGCGTCGGACGAGCAGCAACTCTACGCGTACGAAATGACCATCGATGGGGCGCTGCGCCACTTCGAGGCACGGTTCGCCGTCTCCGGGCCCGACGAGGTCGTGGCCGTGGTGCGGAACGTCACCAAGCGCACGCGGGCCGAAGCCGAGTTGAAGGCCAAGGAAAATCTGCTTGGCGCAATCGTCGATTCGCTGCCCCTGTGGCTCGCCGTCAAGGATCGGGAAGGCCGGATGCTGATGGTCAATCGGCGCATGGCCGAAGAGTGCGGCGTGAGCGAAAGGGATTTCGTGGGGTTAGCCACCATGGAGTTGCCCCACTCCACCCCCCAGGAGAAGGCCCGCATCGTCGAGCTGGACCGGCGCGTCATGGCCACCGGCGAGCCCATCGACGATCCGGCGGTGAGTGTCACGCTGCCCGGCGGCGAAGTGCGCACCGTCCACTCCATCATAACCCCCCTCAGGGACGCGCAACAGAATATCGCCGGCGTCGTCACGATCTCCGAGGACGTTTCCGGTCGGATCCGAGCCGAGCACGAGTTGCGGGAAGGCGCCGAACGCTACCGGCGGCTCGTCGAGGAGTCGCTGCAAGGGATCCTCGTCGTCCAGGACGGCACGATCGTTTTCGTCAACCGGGCGGAAGCGGAAATCTTCGGCTATTCCGCTCCCCAAGAGATGATCGGACGGCGCCGCAACGACCATATCGCCCCCCACGAGTTGAAGCGGCTGATGGGCTACCTGGAGGCCCGCGAGGCGGGTGAGCAAGCGCCCAGTCACTACGCCTTCCAAGGGCTCAAGAAGGACGGCACCCCCATCTGGGTGGAATCCGTCGCCCAGGTCACCACCTGGGAAGGCAAGCCGGCCACCCAATCCCTCCATATCGACATCACCGAACGCAAGCGGGCCGAGCAGGCCTTGCGGGACAGCCAGGAGCGGTTCACCTGGATCGCGGAGCATTCCCCGGTCATGCTCTATCGCTACGACTCCCGGAGGGGCGCCATCGACCGGCTGGAGTTCTCCTACATCAGCCCGCACGCGGTGAAGCTTACCGGATTCACCCCGGAGGAAATCGTCGGCGATCCCACCCTGTTGACCGGCCGCTACCATCCCGAAGACCAAGCCGATTGGCGGGAACGGCTGGAGGCAGTCACCCGCGAGGGAAAAGACTGGGACCAGGTGCTGCGCTATCGGCGCAAGGACGGCGAATACATCTGGATCCACACTCAAACCTGGCGCAACTATTTGCCCGACGGCTCGGTGGAAGGGGCGGGCTATTGGACGGACGTCACCGAACGGAAACGGGCCGAGGCGGCGCTCGCGGCCAGCGAGGCCCTGCTACGGGGCTTTCTGGATAACACTCCGGTCCGCGTCTATCTGAAGGACCGGGAGGGCAAATACCTCATGATCAATCGGCACTATGAGGTGAGCACGGGATTCCGCAGGGAACAGGTGCTGGGCAAGACGGCCCGCGATCTGTTTCCCGCCGAAACCGCGGCGGTTTATCTAGCCCACGACCGGGAGGTGCGCCGGCAACGGAAAGCGTTGCAGTTCGAGGAAACCGACCCGCGAGCCGACGGTGTCCGTACCTTCCTCACACAACGGTTCCCCCTGTTCGACGCTCAAGGGGAAGTCGAAGCCGTCTGCGGTATTTCCACCGACATCACCGCGCGAAAAAAAGCCGAGCAGGCCCTCGCGGCCAGCGAGGCGCGCATCCGCAATTTCACCGACTCGGCTCCGGCATTCCTGGCACATGTGGATTCCGAGGGCCGATACCGGTTCGCCAATGCCCAGTACTCCAAATTCTTCGGGCTGCCGGAAGCAGAAATCGTCGGCAGCACCATCGAGGAATTGCTCGGCGCCGAAGCCTACGGCATGGTCCGTCCCCACGTGGAAAAGGCGCTCGCGGGGGAGGAGGTGGCCTACGAGCATGCGTTGCCGCTGGGCGATATGGGCGTGCGCGACCTGGACGTCCGCTACGTGCCCGATCGGGACGATGCCGGGAACGTCATCGGGTTTTACGTAGCCGTGCTGGATATCACCGCCCGCAAACAGGCGGAGCGCCGGCTGCGGGAAAACGAGCGCTTGCTGCAGGCGGTCTTCGATGCCTTGCCGATCTGGGTGACCGTGAAGGACCGGGAACTCCGGCACGTCATGGTGAACCGTCGTTACGCGGAGGACACGGGCTGTACGACGGAGCGATACCCCCGGATCCATGCTCTGGAGGTGCCCTACGGCACGCCGGAGGAGCGCGAACGCGTCCACGGTTACGATATCAAAGTTCTGGAAACGGGAGAACCGGTCGACATCGAAGAACTTCCGATCACCTTGGGCGATGGCCAGCAGCGCATCGTGCGCAATATCAACGTTCCGCTGCGCGACGATGCCGGCGAGGTAATCGGGCTGGTGGGGATCTCCGAAGACGTTACCGAACGGAAGGCAGTGCAGCGGGCCCTGGAGGCGAGCGAGCGCCGACTGCGGATGATCGTGGAACAGGTGCCCGGAGTCATTTACCGCCGGTTCGGCTCGACCCGCGGAGAAGACCGGTTCGCCTTCGTCAGCCCGCACGCCGAAGCGCTGACGGGTTACACGCCCGAGGAGATTTACGCCGATCCGGAACTGATGACCGGCAGGTACCATCCCGAGGATATCCCCCGACTGCATGCATTTCACAAGAAGATCGAACGGGAGGAGCCCAAGCGCGGCAGCTACTCTGTGGAGTTGCGCTACCGGCACAAAGAGGGCCACTACATCTGGATCCGCTCCAACTTCAAGCGCACCTACCAGTCCGACGGCGCCTTCGAAGCGGTGGGGGTTTGGATGGACATCACCGAACAGAAGCAAGCCGAAATCGCCCTGCGCCTGAGCGAGGAGCGGTTTCACCAGATGGCGGAGAACATTCCCGGCACCGTCTTCGAGTTCGTGCAGCGGGCTGACGGCCGATACGCGATGCCCTACATGAATCGCAACGGCATCGACTACATGGGGCTCTCCCCGGAGCAGGCGGACGAGATGAAAAACGACGCCGCCGTCGTTTTCCAGCACATGCATCCCGATGAAGTCGGTTCGTTCCGCCAGGCTTTGGCCGATTCAAAGCGCACCCTGAAGCCCTTCGACTGGGAGGGACGCGGCCAAGCGGCCACGGGCGAGTGGCGATGGCTTCACGGGTTCGCGTTCCCACGGGACGCCGGTCACGGAAATACCCTGTGGAACGGCGTGATTCTCGACACCACCCGCCGCAAGCGGGCCGAGGAGGCCTTGCGGGAGAGCGAGGAGCGCTTCCGCGGCCTGGCGGAGGGCTCATTGCAGGGGATGCTGGTCCACCGCGACTTCGAGGTGTTGTTCTGCAACGGCGCCGCGGCGGAGATGTTCGGATACGGCTCGCCAGAGCGGCTTCTGGCAGCGGGCAGCATCGCCCCCCATATCGCCCCCCACGAGCGCGAGCGGATCGAGCGCTTCGCCTCCGCCCGCTTACGGGGCGAGGCCGTGACCAACCGATACGAGGCGGACTACGTCCGCGCCGACGGTCAGCCGCTGACGCTGGAGGTACTCAGCCAGGTCATCGAGTGGGAGGAACGCCCGGCGATTCAATCGACCCTGGTCGACATCACCGAACGCAAGC
>JAPUJL010000290.1 GCA_027296185.1 SAR324 cluster bacterium
CCTCCCTACGGTCGGAATGACAAATCTTAGGCTGCAGCCTTTTCAACGCGCCACGGTCAGTTTGTTATTTAGGTTGTCATTCCGAGCAAAGCGAGGAATCTCGACTCGATCGTTTGGCATGAGGCGCTCGACCGGCTGGACCGAGATACCTCCCAATAGTCGAAATGACAATTCTGGGACGCGGACTGGAGAAATCGCCATCGTTACGCTGTCATTCCGAGCGGAGCGAGGAATCTCAACTCGATAGTGAGGACTGAGGCACGTGGCCGGCCTCGTGCTGTTGCTTCGCCACACCCGGAGCATCTCGGTGTGACCCCCGGTCCCCGCATACCCGATGTTCCCATAGGGATTCCTCCCAACGGTCGGAATGACAAAGATGGGGCTATGGCTTCAGGCGATTACCGGCAGTTCTTTCAGGGGCTGGTGCTGGAGCTTTGGCGCCAGGCCACCCCGCCCGAGCGCACCGCGGAAGAGGCGGAGTTCCTGGCCGGGGCCTTCGCCGACCGGCCGGGCGCGCGCCTGCTTGACGTGCCCTGCGGCGGCGGGCGTCTGGCGCTGGCCCTGGCGGAGCGCGGATTCCGCCTGACCGGGGTCGACCAAGCGCCGGAACAGATCGCCGCGGCGCGCGCCGCGAGCGAGCGGCAAGGCCAGCGGATCGAGTGGCGCGAGGCCGACATGCGCCGGCTGCGCTGGCGTTCCCGCTTCGGCGGGGCGTTCTGCTGCGGCAACAGCTTCGGCATTTTCGACCGCGTCGGCACGGAGGCTTTCTTCGGGGCCCTGGCCCGCGCGCTGGAGCCGGGCGGGCGGTTCGTGCTCGACACGGAGATGACGGCCGAGACGGCGCTGCCCCATCTGGAGGAGCGGGTGTGGATTCCCCTCGGCGACCTGATCGTGCTGGCCGAGAACCGCTACGACCCCGCCGAAAGCTGCCTGGACACCCACTACACCATCATCCACCAGGGGAAGCGCGAGACCCGTCTCGCCCGCCACTGGATTTTCACCATCGCCGAGATCCGCCGCATGCTGGCCGATGCCGGGCTGGCGACGCTCGAGCTGTACGAGTCGCTGGAGCGGACGCCCTTCAGCTTCGGGGCGGAGCGGCTGATCCTGGTGGCCGAGAAGCGAGGGCGGCGGGTGCAAGGGTAGCGCCTCGAGATTCGTCCGCCCTCTACAGGGCCGCTCCGTTGTATTTTCCGCAGCTCTCTGTTGATATCGGGACAGGCATCCCACATCACTCTCGCGGGAGAAACCCCGGTGGCAGACGACCGATCGGGATTCGAGACCGAACGGAGCACCGAGCGCAGGCTGAGCGCCATCCTCATGGCCGACGTGGTGGGATTCTCCCGCCTCATGGGCCGGGACGAGGAGTTCACGGTGCAAACGCTCAAGGCGTACCGCGCGGTGTTCGCCGCACACATCGCCGCCAATCGGGGACGGCTCGTGAACGCCCCGGGCGACTCGATCTTCGCCGAGTTTCCCAGCGTGGTGGACGCGGTGGCGGGGGCGGTCGAGATTCAGCGCGAGCTGACCGAACGCAATGCCGGGCTCCCCGACGACAAGCGCATGGCGTTCCGCATCGGGATCAATCTCGGTGACGTGATCTCGGAGCAGGATGCGGTCTACGGCGACGGGGTGAACATTGCCGCGCGGCTGGAGAGCCTCGCCGATGCGGGCGGCATCTGCATCGCGAGAAATGTCTTCGATCAGGTCAAAGGCAAGCTCCCGCTGGATTACGAGTACCAAGGCGAGCACGACGTCAAAAATATTGCCGAGCCCGTCCGGGTCTACCGCGTGTTGTCCCTACCCGGTGCCGTGGCCCTCGGTGCGCCGTCCCGGCCCGCTGCGGCCCGCCGTTCCCGGGGACCCCCCTGGAAAACGGTTGCCCTGGCGGCGGCCGGTGTAGCGCTTGCCGTCGGGGTGGCCGCCGGCGGCTGGAGCCTGCTACAACGCCTGGCAACGGACGGTGGCACGGTGTCGCCCGGCACCGATCTGCCCTCCATCGCCGTGCCGCCTTTCGCTAACCTGAGCGGCGATCCCGGGCAGGAGTACTTCAGCGACGGGATCACCGAGACGCTCATCACCACCCTTGCCAAGTTGCACGGATTGAAGGTCATCGCCCGCAACTCCACCTTTCAATACAAGGGAAGGAGCGTCGATGTTCGGGAGATCGGCAGGGCACTGGGCGTGAACCACGTGTTGGAAGGGAGCGTCCAACGGGCGGGAAACCGGGTGCGGGTCACCGCGCAGCTGATCGATGCGGCTTCTGGCGAGCATCTGTGGGCCGAGAACTACGACCGCGATTTCAACGATGTTTTCGCGGTGCAGGATGAGATCACACGCAACATCGTGAACCAGCTCAATGTGGAGCTCGTGGCCGGAGAAGAGGGCCGCCTGCTGTGGCGTGCCGGAATGAATCCGGAGGCCTACGATTATGCGCTACGCGCGCGCTCCGAATTCCTCCGATTCACCAAACCGACCAGCCGGCGGGCCAGGAAACTCTACGAAAAAGCCGCCGAGCTGGACCCGAATTGGGCTGTTCCCGTCGTGATGATCGGATGGACGCACTATCGGGATGCGGCGTTCGGGTGGGGCGATGTGCCTGCCGAGGAATCCTGGAACAAATTGCGCGCGATGGGAGAACTTGCCCTCGAACTCGATCCCCGCAGTGCGGGTGCCCACAGCCTACTCAGCTTCTATCACTGGATCGGTGCCGGCGATTACGACCGCGCGCTGCGGTTGGGCGAACTGGCCATCGAACTTGCGCCGGGCAGCGGTGCGATGAATGCCCTGCTGGGTTCCGTTCTGAACTGGACCGGGAATCCCCGCAGAGCGCTCGAGCTGATCGAAAGAGCCTTCGAATTGAATCCGGTCCCGCCGGATTGGTATTACAATGAACTCGGCCACGCGAATTTCCTCTTGAACCGCTACGATCGCGCAATCGAGGCCTTCAAGACCTGCGTCGAACGGTTGCCCTACATGATTATGTGCCATTTTGGGCTCGTTTGGGCGTACATGGCGAGCGGCGAGGAGGAGGCAGGCCGGGAGCAAGCCAAGGAAATCCTCCGCATCACCCCCAAGTTCGAGGCGGTCGAGTGGGACGCGAAAATAGTCAGCGACCCCGCTCTGCGCAAGCGCCTGAAGGAGCTCCTCGTCCGAGCGGGGCTGTAGAGGCGTCCCCCCCGCGCGCTTACCGCTTCACCACCGCCCGCCAGACCGGCGCTGGTCCGACCGGCCCGGTCGATCGGCAACCCCGCCTCCGAGCGGGCTCAGCGGCCAGCGGAGGCCGCTCCTAGCTGAAT
>JAPUJL010000291.1 GCA_027296185.1 SAR324 cluster bacterium
TCCACGCGGGAACGGATCACTGCCTGGATGGTGTCGGGCAGGTGCAGGTCTTCCAGAGGCCGGGCCAGGGCCACCATGTTGTCCGCCACCGTCACGCTCCGGTCTTCGTTGAGCGCGTTGCAAATCTCCTCGGTGAAGAAGGGATTGCCTTCGGTTCTGCCGTGGATTGCGGCCGCGAGGCCTTCAGGCAACTGCTCCGCCCCGAAGATCGACTTGGCGATGGCTTCGGTGTTGGCCTCTCCCAAGGGCTTCAATACCAGCGGCGTGTAGTTGTCCGGGTTGCTCCAGGCACGGGTATATTCCGGGCGGTAGAGCACCACCAGCATCAGCGGGTAGCCGGACAGCAAACCAATCAGATTCTTCAAGGCACTGTCCGAAGCCTCGTCGGCCCAGTGCCAATCCTCGTAGATCAGCACCATGGGCTTGGCGGCAGCAGTGAACGTGGTGATGGCCGCAATAGCTTCCTCGAATGCCCGGCGGAGCGCCTCCCCCTGCAACTCCCGGGGCATGGGGTGGGCCTCGCTGGGGATGGAGAGCAGGTGCAGGTAGTGGGGCACGTAGCGCTCCAGGGCCGGGTCGATAGCCAGGATATTGGCCACTGCTTTCTGCGCCAGTTCCGCCGCGCTGTCCTCCTCCAGCAGTCGCAGTCCCCGCCGCAGTCCATCGAGGAACGGCAGGTAGGATGTTTCCGTCCCGTGAATCTGGCACCGCCCTTCCGTCACGGTGACCTGCTCCCGGTCGAGGGAATTGCGGAACTCATAGAGTAGGCGACTCTTGCCCACCCCCGCCTCGCCCATGACCGTGACAAACTGCCCCTCGCCCTTCATCGCCCGCTCCACGGACCGGTTGAGCTGAGCCATCTCCCGATCCCGGCCGGTGTAGGCGGTCAGACCACGGGCTTCGGCGGCTGCAAAGCGTGTATCGACAGCGGTCGCGCCAATCACGCGGTAGGGAGTCACCGCCTCCGCCTTACCTTTCAATTGGGCCGCATCTAGTGGCTCGGTATTGAAAAAGTCCGCCACTTGGTGCTGGGTCTCGGGGCTGACCAGAATTGCATCGTCCTCCGCGGCAGCCTTTAGCCGGGCGGCGACGTTCACCGTATCGCCCGTGACGCCGATGGTGCCGTCCCGTGAGTCGGCCGTGCTGGTGACCACCAACCCCGAGTCTATACCGGTGTGCATGCGCAGAGGCCGGCCGATCTTGCCCTCCACCTCCGAGCTCATTTGGCGGGCCAGCTCGTGGAGCCCCTGAGCCGCCCGCACGGCGCGGAGTGGGTCGTCCTCGTGAGCGGTGGGGATGCCGAACAGGCCCAACACTTCGTCCCCCACGAACTGGCTTACGATCCCCCCGTGGGCCTCAACGATCTCCACTGCCCGTTCTTTCAGGCGGCGCATCAGCCCCTGCACTTCCTCGGGGTCGAGGCGCTCGTTCATGGCCGTGTAACCGGAAAGGTCGGAAAACAGGACGGTAGCTTGGCGGCGTTCTCCTTCGGCGGCGGCTGATGTGGGTGTCTCCGCTTGACGTTGTGCGGGATCGGAGAGGTCGGTACCACACTCGTTGCAAAACTTTGCGCCGGCAGGCAAGTGTGCGCCACAACTCGGACAAACTGTCTCAAGCCGCGCGCCGCACTCGAGGCAGAACGTCGATTGCGGAGGATTGTCGTGCTGGCACTTCTGACATTCCATCGCCTGCTCCCCTGGCAGGTACGTGGACTTCAGCAGGCCCCCAATTTGGTGGAATCTACTAGGCGGTATGGCAGGGGTCAAGCGTCCGGTGGCCCATCCACATACGGTGCGAACCACTTGAACGGCTCGCCCCGATCGATCCGCCCCCGCAGCCCCTCCGCCTGCTCCGTCCACCAGCAACCAGTGGTTTCTGCCTCGAGAATCGTGGTAGGAAACGTCCCGGGGAAGTGCCCATGCTGTGCAGGCAGTCCATCTGGGAAATGTCGGTTGTCACTGAAAAAATCGGGTGACGCCTGGATTATTCGTTCGGGGAACAGATAAATCGGAGTCGGAACGGCGAAAAGAAGGGGGAGCGCCATTGACCGGAGGGGTTACCGATGAGCCAGGATTACTACCGGATCATTGCCGGAAAGAAATACGACAATAAGATGATCGAGATCGCGGACAAAGCCGTGGCGGGACGCGGTGACGGCCGAATCTCGCTGGAGGATGCCAGCCTGCTTATCGCCGCGGTCAAGGACGCCAACAAGTACACGGATATCGAAAAAGCCACCATGCGCTATATCCGTGACCATTATAGGTTCACGCCGGCGGCTGATAAATGGTTCAGACGAGAGATCAGGAGATGGGCTGCGATCAGAGCGATTGTCGCGCGGCTGAAAAAACGAGACATCACGCCGACCCCCACGCCGGATGCGGAGCCATTGGAAACAGGCACATTCTGGCCCGAAACCGCCGACGCAGCGGAAACCGCCGAGGTCCGAGAGCAACCGACGGTGATCCCGCCGAGCGATCGACCCGGGCCCGAACCGCCATCCCCTTCGCCCTCGCCACCACCGGTGCCGGAGATGCCCCTGACCGGCCGGCAAGAATCCGACCGCAGGAGAAAATGGATGATTGCCGCGGGTGGAGGCGTGCTGGTGGTAGTGTTGGTCGCGCTCGCATATCTGGCGTTGCGGCCATCGCGACCGCCCACCATCGAACCGGTCGCCCGGCAGGTTAACGCGCCTCCCATCGCTGCGAGCGAATCGGCTGTCGCGGCGGCGGGCGGGGAGACAGTCGCAGAGCGGAAGGGATTATCGGCAAGTGAATCTTCCGACCCGGCCGCCACCACATTGGCTGGTGGGGAGGTCGGCGAGGAACGCGAAGCGGCTTCGGAAGACGTATCACCCTCCCCGGCCGCCCCCGCGCCGGTAGTTGGAG
>JAPUJL010000292.1 GCA_027296185.1 SAR324 cluster bacterium
ATCGGCTCGCTCCTATCGTTCCCGGCACCTCGCGCCGCGCCGCCGCATCAGAATAGCTCCTCCGCGATGCGCCGGCACGCCGCCGCCGGGTCATCCGCTGCCGTGATAGGGCGGCCGATCACCAACAGGTCGGCGCCCCGCTGCTTGGCCAGGAGCGGAGTCAGCACCCGCTGCTGATCGTCGGTGCCGGCGGCCCAGGAGGGCCGCACGCCCGGCGTCACCCGGAGCAACCGGTGCTCCGGATCGGCCCGGCCGACGA
Organism: SAR324 cluster bacterium; assembly: GCA_027296185.1. Lineage (GTDB taxonomy): Bacteria > SAR324 > SAR324 > SAR324 > JACQKK01 > JAPUJL01. The sequence continues at coordinate 260 of JAPUJL010000292.1, forward strand.
TTTCCAGTTCCCGGGGCGAGCAGACGATCCCGTCCAGGCCGGCCTCGAGGGCTGTGGCCACCATCCCGTTTACGGCTTCTTCGGTCGACCGTCCATAGACCCGTGCCACATCCGCCTCCGGCATGGCCGTGAGCACCGTCACGCCGAGCAGCCGCGCCGTTTCGGCACGGGCCTCCCGCGCCGCCCGAAGCATGGTGAGTCCGCCGGAGCAGTGCAAGGTGATCAGGTCGGCCCCGGCCTCCTCGAACACGCGGATCTGATTCGCCACCGTGTTGGGAATATCGTGCAGCTTGGGATCGCAGAAGACCTTGCCGTAGCCCTTCAGCCGCGGCACAACCTCGCGCCCCACCCGCGACAACAGGTCGTTCACCTTGAAGCCCCACACCGTGCCGGCCAGCCGCCGGGCGAGGGCCAGCGCCTCCCCCTCGGCCATGCCGTCCAGCGCGACGATGATGGGAGCGGGTTCCATGGCACGAATGTGGAGATGGCGCGGTGCCGGCCGGAGAGCCGGCGTTCGATCGGTTGGCGGGGGAGAATCCCGCGGCCGCCTTCGACTGTAGCCACCAGCCTCCGGGGAAGCAACCGGGCGGACCCAGCGGAATCGCTCCCCGTCCGCGGCACCCGTGACGGCGATTACCCCTTGCCAGGGTGCGCCGATTCCGGTTGAGTCCAACCATTGAGACCCGCGGTGCGGAGTTTCGGGCGGCCGGGGGTATTGGGTAGATCGGACGCGTCGAAGCCCCGGCGCCCGGAGGTTTTGGGCGGATCGGGGGTTTTGGGCGGATCGGGCGCGCCCTGGCATGAAGTCGATCGCATGAGGAGCGGATGACGAGGTTGACGGATAAGGTGGCTCTGATCACCGGGGCGGGAGCAGGCATCGGCGAAGCGAGCGCGGTTCGCTTCGCGCAGGAGGGCGCCCGGGTGGTGGCCCTGGATCGCGACCGGGCCGGCGCGGAGCGGGTGGCGGAATCCATCCGCGCGGCCGGAGGCCAGGCTCACGCCCTCGAGGGCGACGTCTCCCGGGAGAGCGACTGCGCCCGGGCGGTCGAGTGGACGAAATCCGAGCACGGCGCGATCCACGTGCTGTTCAATGTCGCCGGCGTGGTGGACAGCGGCACCCTCGTGGACGCCAGCGAGGAGACCCTGCGCCGCGCCTTCGACATCAACGTGATGGGCATGTTCTTCATGAGCCGCCTGGTGGTGCCGATCATGATCGAGCAGGGCGGGGGCAGCATCCTGAACGTGGGATCGGTGGCCGGACCCCACGCCGTCAAGGATCGGGGCGTCTATTGCGTCACCAAGGCGGCGGTGTTGGGCCTGACCAAGAGCCTGGCCATCGATTTCGTGGGCCAAGGGGTGCGCTGTAACGTGATCTGCCCGGGAACGGTGGAAACCCCCTCCTGGCATGCCCGGGTGCAGCAGGCGGACAATCCCGACGAGGCGCTGAAGATGTTCATCGCCCGCCAGCCCATGGGCCGGGTCGGTCAGCCGGAGGAAGTCGCCTCCCTGGCGGTCTACCTGGCCTCGGACGAGGCGGCCTACGTGACCGGCCAGGCCCACTACATCGACGGGGGCATGACCATGTGAGTGGCGCAAGTGGAGCCGCCCATGTCCGCGACTTCGCTCGGGACAGGCGAGACGGGCCCGGTGAGCGCTCCTTCCTTCGGCGGGCTCAGGATCCGCCGCAGCGCGGAGTGCCCGTCTCTCGTACTCGGTCGGCCGCCTCCCTGAGGAGCCCGCAGCGCGGGCGTCTCGAAGGGGGCGGCCCGCAACTTTCGGACAGCGCCTGCACCCGGCGGGCGGGGCCGCTGGCCGCAGGGATCCCGGCCCCAAGAAATTTGCTAGGCAACCCCTCGCTTTTTGTTAGAATCCCCCTAGGAGGAAGGAGCGGAAAGCAGGAACTCGCGCGGCATGGGGCCGGATAAGCCGTTGCCGTGACGCGTGAAAAACTCGCACCGTAGACACGGAAACTGACCGGAAGGGCGCGGCGAACGGTCGAATCCGGCGGTGAAAGGAAGAACACCATGGAAGAGAGCCTGAGGCTGAAAATCGGCTTAGCGGAAATGCTCAAGGGCGGCGTCATCATGGACGTCGTCACGGCGGAACACGCGAAGATCGCGGAAGACGCCGGCGCCGTAGCCGTCATGGCTCTGGAGCGTGTGCCCGCCGACATCCGCCGCGAAGGGGGCGTCGCGCGGATGTCCGACCCCGCACTGATCGAGGAGATCATGAGCGTGGTGACCATCCCCGTGATGGCCAAGTGCCGCATCGGCCACTTCGGCGAGGCCCAGATCCTCCAGGAACTGGGAGTGGACTACATCGACGAGAGCGAGGTGCTCACCCCAGCGGACGAGGAGCACCACGTCGACAAGCACGCCTTCAAAACCCCCTTCGTGTGCGGGGCGACCGACCTGGGCGAGGCCTTGCGGCGCATCGGCGAGGGCGCCGCCCTAATCCGCACCAAGGGCGAAGCGGGCACGGGCGACGTCATCGAGGCCGTGCGCCACATCCGCCGCATCAGGCGGCAAATCAAGACCCTCACCCTGATCAGCGAGATGGAGCTGATGGCCGAGGCCAAAAAGCTCCAGGCACCCTACGAGCTGGTGCGGCAGGTGGCCAAGGAGGGAAGGCTGCCCGTCCCCAACTTCGCAGCGGGCGGAGTGGCGACCCCGGCGGATGCCGCGTTGCTGATGCAATTGGGATCGGAGGCGGAGTTCGTCGGCTCGGGCATCTTCAAGTCCGAGGATCCTGCAAAGCGCGCCCAGGCGATCGTGAAGGCGGTGACCTTCTACGACAACCCCGCCGAGCTGCTCAAGGTCTCCAAGGGACTGGGCACGCCCATGACCGGCATCGCCCGCAACGAACTGCCCCAGGAGCAACTGCTCGCGGGCCGTGGATGGTAAGGCCGGTCGCCATTCTCGCGTTGCAAGGCGCGGTGGAGCCCCACCGCGTGAAGCTCTCCGAACTGGGCGAGGAGGGGGTGCCGGTGCGCACGGCGGCGGAGCTTGCCGCCTGCCGCGGACTGATACTCCCCGGCGGCGAGAGCACCACCCTGCTGAACCTGATCGAGCACTACCGCCTGGCTGAGCCCCTGGCCGAGTTCGCCGCGGCGCACCCCGTCTGGGGCGTGTGCGCGGGCGCGATTCTCATGGCCGAGCGGGTGGAGAATCCCGAGCAGCTGTCCTTCGGATGGATGCCCCTCACCGTGCGGCGCAACGCCTACGGCCGCCAGAACGAGAGCTTCATCGACCGGGTGGCGCTCAAGCTCCCCGGCCAGCCGCCCGCCCAAATGGAGGGCGTGTTCATCCGCGCCCCGCGGATCGTCGAGGCCAACGGCGGCTTGACCGTGCTCGCCGAGCACGGCGGATCGCCGGTGACCGTGCAGTACGGACATCACCTGGCGACCACGTTCCACCCGGAGCTGTCCTCCTCCCAAGCGCTGCACCGCCACTTCCTTTCCTTGTGCGACGGCGCCGCCGAACGGAGCGGCCGCCGCCTCGCCTAGCAGCGCCTCCGCGATTCCCTTCCAGTGTGAATATCCGACCCGTGAATTCGGATCGTGGACTTTCCGCCGTCACAACCGGGAACGCCCCCACGTGGCTGAACTCATATTCTCCGCAACCCCCCACGAGATGGCCTTTCCGGAATCCCGTTGGGCAAGTGAAAGCCGAAATGGCAGCAATCGTGCACGGATGGAGGCCATTCGACATTGAATTGCCGCCACCGAGGGCCGCCATGCGGGAACTGTATTACGGGGACAATCTGGAAATCCTGCGGCAAGAGCTACCCGGCGAGTCCATCGACCTCGTCTACTTGGACCCGCCCTTTAACTCGAATCGCTCCTACGACCTGTTGTCCACCACCCGGGGCGGCGGTTCGCGCCCTGCGGGAATCACTGCGTTCCAGGACGTTTGGGCCTGGGGCGAACGGGCGGAGCGGGAATACGGCGAGGTGCTCCGCGGCCCGAACGAGAACGCCGCCCATTTGACCGCGGCCCTGCGGGGGGTGCTGCAGGACGGCCCGATCATGGCTTACCTGGTCATGATGGCCGCCCGGCTGATCGAGATTCACCGGGTGCTGCGGGGCGGCGGCAGCCTCTACCTGCACTGCGACGGGAGCGCAAGCCACTACCTGAAGCTGCTCCTGGATGCCGTCTTCGGCCACGAGAATTTTCGCAACGAGATCGTCTGGCACTACTACAACAAGTTCTCCGCCGGAAAACGTTCCTTCGCCAAGAATTTCGACCAACTGCTGTTCTACACCAAGTCCGGCCGCTACACCTTTCATCCCCTGCGGGAGAAGCGGGAGCAGCCCATGCGCCAACTGCTCCGGGAAAACGTCGATGGGGTGCTGAAGAACAAGAAGGGGCCGGACGGGAAAGTACTGTACCGGGAAGTGACGGACAAGAAGGTCGATGCGGTGTGGCGGATGCCCTGCCTGCAGCCCGCCGCAAAAGAAATGCTCGGCTACCCCACGCAGAAGCCGCTGGCCCTCCTGGAGCGTGTCGTGCTCGCCTCCTCCAACCCCGGCGACGTGGTGCTCGATCCTTTCTGCGGATGCGGCACCACACTGCATGCCGCCGAGTTGCACGGCCGGGGCTGGATCGGGATCGACATCTCCCCCCTGGCCATCCGCACCGTGGAAGAGCGCCTTCTCCGGGCATTTTCCGGCGTCGATTTCACCACCCACGGAACCGTCCCCGTCCAGGCACCGTTGCGCAGCACCGCCTAGCATCCGCCGCCCCAGCGCCCATTGCCATCACAGCCGCCCCGGAGGCCCCTTTCGGGCCGGTTTTCGGCGAATCGCCGGAACGGCCCCTTGCTCATCCGAGGCGTTCTGTTATGGTGGATTTATCCCCCCTCTTCGTTATCCGCCCCCAGAGCCGCCGCGTGGCCCACTCCCCGCTGCTTCGCAAGCAGTACCACGAACGATTGGTGCTCCATCATCTGGACCACCGGGACCTGCGGGAGGAATTCCGGCAGGAGGTGGAGCAGGGGCTCAGCGCATCGCCCAAGCGCATTCCGCCCAAGTTCTTCTACGACCGGCGCGGCTCCGAGTTGTTCGAGAAGATCACCAAAACCGAAGAGTATTACCCGACCCGCACCGAAGCGGGCATTCTGGCGGCGTCCGCCCGAGAAATCGTCGAGGCGGCAGGCACGGAACTAACCCTGATCGAGTTCGGCAGCGGCAGCTCCACCAAGACCCGGCTGTTGCTCGACGTTCTGACGGCGCGGCAGGAGCAAGTGGAATATGTCCCCATCGACATCTCGCCCACGATCGTCCAGGAGTTCGGCCCGCTATTGCTGGAGCGGTACGGCAACCTGGAAATCCGCGGCCTGATCACCGACTACCACCACGCCATCGAGGAGCTGAACGCCCATCCCCGCAAGGCGCGGCTGTTCCTCTTTCTCGGCTCCAGCCTGGGCAATTTCTCCCCCGATGAGGCCCACCACTTTCTGAGCGAGGTGGGGGCGGCTCTGGAGCCCCAGGACCGCCTGCTGTTGGGCGTCGATCTGATCAAGCAGCCCGAAATCCTCGACCGCGCCTACAACGACAGCGCGGGGGTGACCGCGGCTTTCAACCTGAACCTGCTGACCCGCATCAACCGGGAACTGCGGGGGCACTTCGACCTGTCCCGCTTCCGGCACTTGGCCTTCTTTAACAAGGCCCACAGCCGCATCGAAATGCATCTGGAAAGCCTCGAGGATCAGACGGTGCGGATCGACGAGTTTGGGCGCAGCTTCTCCTTCGCCCGGAAGGAGACCGTCCACACGGAAAATTCCCACAAATACGACTACGCCACGCTGACGGATTTGTTCGGCGGCGCGGGCATGACCCTCCTCGGGCGCTGGTGCGATCCCGACGAGTGGTTCGCGCTCAACCTGCTCGGCCCGGCGTAGGCTCGGCGGGTTGCCCCGCGGGCCCCCCGAAAGGCCGGCTCAGTTCGACTGTTGGGCGGGAATCCGCTCGGCGGAAGGCCGGGACTCGCCACCCAGGATGAGCCGGGCCACGGCGTTGACGATGTCGTCGGCGTGGATTCGCATCACGCGGTAGAGGGACTCGATATCCCCCGACTCGCCGAACTGGGTCGTGCCCAGGGAGACCTGGGGACAGCCCAGCGCGCCCCCCAGCCAATCGAGGGTGAGCGGGTGGCCGTCCAACACACTGACCAGGGGGAGGCGGTCTTCCGGAGGGAACAACTCGAACAAATACGGCGCCTCCACCGGGCTCGGCAGCAACCGGGCGCGCTGGTACTCGTTCCAGCCTTTATGGAGGCGGCCGGGGCTGGTGACGACGATCACGTTGGCGTAGATGCCGTCTTCCGCAAGTTGATCGCTGGCCCGTAGCGCCTGATCGGCCATGACGCCCATAGTGACGATGTTGAACCGTTCCCCCTGGGCGTAGCCGGCCTCGCTCCGGTGATCCCGGAGCCAGTATCCGCCCTCGATTACCTGGAGGCGCAGCCGCTCGTCGTAGTCGATCGGGGGTTGGGCGATGGGGTTGGTGGTGAGCCGCAGGTAGACCGGCCGCCCCGCCTCCCGGTCCTGCATCTGATCCAGCGCCCAACACATGACGATTTCCAGCTCCACCGAGTAGGCCGGCTCGTAGTAGTGCCAGTCGGGAAATCCGATCCCGAGCAACGGAGTCAGGAAGCTCTGGTGCGCGCCGCCTTCCGGGGCCAGGGTAACCCCCGACGGTGTGCCCACCAGGATGAACTTGGACTCGCTGTAAATGCCGTTGTTCAGCATATCCAGGCCCCGGTTCAGGAATATGTCGTATACGGTCCCGATCGGGAACAGCATCGTCCCGTTCAGCTCGTGGGAAAGCCCCAGATTGCTCAACACGGAGAAAAAGTTGTTCTCCGCGATGCCCAGTTCCAGGTGCCGCCCCGCCGGGCCCTGCCGCCATTGGAAGGGCGACTTCAGGTTATGGTCGGCGTAGGCGTCGGTCTGCTCGTGCGGCAGGTATACCCCCACCCGGTTGATCCACCCGCCGAGGTTCGTCGACACCGAGACGTCCGGCGCGCAGGTCACGATGCGCTCGCTCACTCCGTCGATACGGGAGAGGGCCACCATGATCTGGCCGAAGGCCCCTTGAGTCGAGTTCACGGGCTTGTAGGACAGGTTCAGACGCGCCGGCACGGCGATGCGCTTCGGTTTCGGCAGGGGCGGGGGGCGGTTGCCGTGATGGAGGGGCACCTGCTCCAGGTAGCGGCGCAGCCCATCCACGTCCTCGACGCCGGAGAAGGCATCGAATTCCTCCCCCGGGGCGATCTTCAGGCGCTCCCGATACGCGTCGATTTCCGCCGCGGTGAGCAGGCCCGAGTGGTTGTCCTTGTGCGCGGCCAGGGGCAGGCCGAATCCCTTGATGGTGTAGGCGAGGATGGCCACGGGCCGATCCTGCACCCGCTCGGCGCGGTCGAAGACGTCGCAGATCATCTGCATGTCGTGGCCGCCGAGACCCATGATGGATTCCCGGAGAAATTCGCCGTCGTACTGGCCGATGAGCGCCGCCGCCTCCTTGCTCTTGGAGCCCGCCGCGTCCAGCAGCGCTCGCTTGTAGTCGTCGGCCGGAACCCGCAGCAGCGTCTGGTATTCGACGTTGGAGACGTCGTCGAACCATTTTTTCAGGTGATGGCCCCCCGGCTGATCGAACAGGCGCAGCACGGGCCGCCCGTACTTGAGAACGATCACCTCCCAACCCATCGAATCGAACACGTCGATGAGCTGCCGCACCCGGTTGGCCGAGAGCAGTTTGTCCAGGCTTTGCCGGTTGAGGTCGATGATCCACCAGCAGTTTTTCAGGTCGTA
>JAPUJL010000293.1 GCA_027296185.1 SAR324 cluster bacterium
CCGGCCGGTCCGCTCCCGACCGGCTCATTCCCCCGGCGGGCCCATTCCCCCGGCGGCTGCGGGATTGCGGGCCGCTCTACCCTAAGGTAATTGGAAGTGAAGCGCCAACCAGACCGAGGGCTTGTCCGCATCGGTCCAGGCCACGCGATGGCGGCACCCGCCCGGGATGAGGAGGGAGTCCCCGGGCTTCATCTCGCGGGGCTGGGCCTCGCCCTCGAAGTGCAGTCCGGCGGCGCCGCTGAGCAGCACGACCCACTCGTCCCGCTCCTGCTCCAGCCATTGGCCTGGGGGCGTCGCCTGGCCATGGGAAACGATCCGCTCCAGCCGGAACGGCCCCGCCTCGATCAGCGCGTCGAAGGTTTCCCGGTCCGCCGGATCGCCGGTGCCGGAGAACAGGTTGCGCAGTTCCATAAGCCTCGTACGATCCGGCCCCCACCCCCACTCCCTCCCGAGGCGCATTCGCCACCGCCCACGTGACCGGGGCGGCTCCACGCCGTTGAGTTTCTTGACCTTTCGGCGCCGACCCGGGTAAATAGGGCACGTGCGGTCCCGGCGCTGCCGGGGCCTACTCCTATTGCCGCGGGTCCGCGGAATCCACGCCGGGCGCGATGCCTCGAGGCCACCCACGATCATGATCCGGCTCAAGACGATCCACAAGGTAGCGCTGGCGTTTCTGTTGGCGGCGCTGTTCACGGCATTGACCGCCGCCCCGCCGGTGCGGGTGCTGTTCGAGGATCTGGAGAACCGCTTCCTCGACTACTGGTTCATCGTGCAGGGCCAGCTCCCGACCACGCAGCTGCCGATCCTGGTGGTGCTGGTCGAGGACGACTCGACTCGCGAATACGGGTTCCGCTCGCCCACGCCGCGGCTGCTGCTGGCCGACGTCATCGATCGGCTCAACGCGGTGGGGGCCCGCTGTGCCGGGTTCGACTACATCCTGGACATGCCCCACTACCCCGATCACGATGCGCGGCTGGAGCGCTCCCTGGCCCAGTCCAAGATACCCGTGGTGCTGGTGGATCAGATCCTTGATCGCTTCGCGCGGCCCAGCGTGCAGGGTTTCAGCAAAGTAACCGAGGACACCCGCAACATGGTGCGCCGCTACGTGCTCACCAAGCCGGGAGCGGATCCGCAATCCTTTGCCTGGGTGCTCTACGAGGCGTGCTTCGGCGAGGCGCCGGCGGTTCCGGCGGATATCCGCCCGGAATCCGTCCTGCTCGATTTCTACGGCCCGCCGTCGCTGCTGAGCGACGCGGCGCCGACCTTCCCGGTGGTGTCGGCAAAGGACCTGATGTCCATGCCGCCGGAGGTGGTGCGCGACAAGATCGTGTTGGTCGGCTCCGGATTCGAGGATTTGGGCGATACCTTCCTCACCTCCTTCAGCACCAGCCAGTTCGGCCACCGCCCCTCCTTCGGCGTCGAGCTGCACGCCACGATGTTGGGCATGCTGATCGAAGGCCGCTTTCTGCATCCGGTAAATTCCACCGTCCTGCTGGCGGCGCTGGCCGTGCTCTTCGCAGCCATGGGGCTGAGCTCCTTTCTGCTGCGCACCTCGTTCACGTTGGCTATCGGGCTGGTGGAGATCGTGGGCTGGCTGGCGCTATCGGCGGCGGCGTTTCTCGTGGCGGGCGTGACGATTCCGGCGTTCGTGCCGGTGCTGTTCATGGTGCTGATCTTCGTGATCTGCCAGACGGTGCTGTACTTCACCGAGGCGCGCTACTCGAAGTTCCTCCATTCCACCTTCAGCCGGTATATTTCGCCCGACGTGGTCAAGCAGATGGTGGATCATCAGTGGGGGCTGGATCTGGGCGGGGAATCGCGGTTGCTCTCGATCTTCTTTTCGGATTTGGAGGGCTTCACGACCTTCTCCGAGCGCCTGTCCCCACAACAGTTGGTGAGCCTACTCAACGAGTACCTGGGCTCCATGACCGACATCCTGTTCGAGGAGCGCGGCACCATCGGCGCCTTTATCGGCGATGCCATCATGGCCTACTTCGGCGCCCCGCTGGAGCTTCCTGGCCACGCCAATCACGCCTGCCGCTCGGCGCTGCTCATGCGCAAGGCCCTGGCCCGGCTAAACGAGGATTTCCAGTCGAGGAACATTCAATCCCTGGAGATGCGGATCGGGATTCACACGGGCGAGGTGGTGGTCGGCAATATCGGCTCGGAGAAGCGGCAGGACTTCACCATCATCGGCGACGCGGTCAATCTGGCCGCGCGGCTGGAGGGGGCGAACAAGGTCTTCTCCAGCCGGATCATGGTCAGCGAGGCGACGATCGAGCTGACGGACGGCTCGTTCTTCACCCGCGAGCTGGGGCGCATCGTGGTCAAGGGGCGCACCCAGCCCGTCGCCATCTACGAGCTGTTCGGCGAGAAAGCCGACCCCGATGGGATTACGGACCGCCAACAGGCCGTCATCGCCGGTTACGAGGCGGCGCTGGAGAAGTTCTACGCCGGCGAGTTCGCCGCCGCTCAGGGCGAATTCGCGGGGTTGGTGAGCACCTACCAGGATCCGGCCTCCGTGTTCATGGAAGGCCAGTGCCGTTCACTGGCGGGCGAACCCGCGCCGCCGGACTGGAACGGCGCCATCGAACTCACGTCGAAATGATTCCCCACGCCGTCATCGGGAGCGTCCCATGAAACGCAGGATCGGCCACCCCTCCGGCGCGTTCGGCGCCGCTCTCTCCTCATGCGCCGCCGGTACCCTGAGTGCGGCCCTGATGACTGGCGCATTGGCGGCATTCTCTGCGTTCTCGGTATTCGTTGTGGCCGAGGCGCAGGCTGCGGAGCGCACCACCGTGGTGAGCGTGGTGGGCGAAGCCTGGCAGCGGACGGAGCCGGCCGCCTGGCAAGCGGTCGAAAGCGGCCAGCGCCTGCCCGAGGAGGCCTGGGTGCGAACCGGCGAGGAGGCCGCCGTGCGTCTGATCCGCGCCGACGGCTCCATGATCCGCATCGATGGCGGCCAGGAGCAGCAGTTGGTGCCCAACCTGGCCGAGGAGGAATCGGAGGGGCTGAGCTTCTTCCGGATGTTCCGGGAGATCTTCAGCGGCGATTACCGGGCCCGTGCCGCGGCCAGCCGTGCCATCCGCGACGTGGACTCCTTCTCCAGCCAGGTGCAGCTTGCCCAGTTCTACGAGTCGGAGTGGACGGACCTGATCCACAAGTCGCGGCTGAACGAGGCGGACATTCCCCGCGTCTTCGAGGCGGCCTCGTTCTATGGCGACCGCGCCCTGCAAAACCGGGCCGTGGCCCTCACGGCCATGCTGGCGCGGGACTTTCCCCAGGACGCGGGCTTCGCCGTAGTGGCCCGCCAATCGCGGGAGGCCCTGGGCAGTCCGGCCACCCTGAAGATGATCAAACGCTCCGGCGGGCGCGAGGGCCCCGTCGCCTCGGGCGATTCGGTCACGGCGGGCGACGGGCTCCGCCTCTCCTACCGCTCCGAGACGGAGAGCTACGTCTACCTGTACCTGCACTCCATTCCGGCCAGCGGCCCCAGCTCCACCACCCGCGTTTACCCGGCCCGGGGCGTGGGCTGGGCCACCGAGGCCCAGGCCGATCTTCACCTGCCGGACGCGGACGACGTGTACACCCTCGACGCGGCGGTGGGCCGGGAATATTTCTGGGTCTGGTCCTGCGCGGCGCCCCTCACCGGCAAGCGGACGGAAAACGAGGCGGTGGCCAACCTGCGCTCGGAGATCGACCGGGGCGAGCCCCTCACCGATGCCCTGGTGCTACAGGCCGCCCCCGTCATCTGCACCCAGGGCTTCGCCTACGCGCTGGATCATCGGTAGGCGTGCGCGGGGC
>JAPUJL010000294.1 GCA_027296185.1 SAR324 cluster bacterium
CGAGGTGATGCACACCGACCTGCCCACCATCGATGCGGCCGAATCCGCCTACTCGGCCATCCAGAAGTTCGAGGCCTCCGGCGCCTGGTCCCTGCCGGTGATCGAGGAGGGCCGCTTCCTGGGCATGATGTCCAAATCTACTCTCTTCGACCGCTATCGCCGCGAGCTCATCGTCCACACCGAAGAGATCTGAGGGCGGGCTCAGCCCATGGGGCGCCCCCACGCCTGCCTGTCTCGTTCTCTGTCGATCGATGGGCGAAGCAGATTTTTGGAACCTGCCTTAAGCCCCTTCCTTGCAAAGCGGGGAGAGAGGTTGGGGAATCGCAATTCCCCTAATTCATCAGCGCCACGGGAATGAGAAACAGCGTGAAGATCACGCCGCCGTCCACCAGCCCCCAAGCCACGTTGTCGTTGATCACTAGCTCGCGGCGCAGGTTCACGCCGATGCCGATCCACAAGATGATCTGCAGAATTCCCCGCACGATCAGCACCAGCAGCAGAATGGCGCCCAGGAACAGCCAGGGCTCGTAGGCGTTGAACAGGTGGGAGCCGGGAATCCACCAATCCAGCACTTGATGGGACACGAGCAGCATCCCGCCCATCAGCCCCAGTAACGAGATGGCCGCTGCCGGGTTGTTGTCGTGAAAGCACTCGTGGAGAATGTGGTTCTTCGTCCCATACGCCAAGTAGAAGAAGGAGTGGATCAACACCACGCCCGCGCCCATTACCCAGATGCCCAGCATGTTGAGGAATCCTTCCAGGCGGGTGCCGGCCATATCCCACAGATCGAGTTGCATCAGCCCGGCCACGAGAATCATGTAGAGCACGGTGGAGAAGACGCTCGTGGCGATGTTGCGCTGGCGGAACAACTCGTTGTTGATGCTGACGATGTCCCCCTGCTTGTCCCGGCGGTCCCCGAACCACAGCCGCAACAGCCCCGCGAGCAGAAAGCGAAGCAGGCCCAGCAGCACCAGGGTCACCAGGAGGCTGATGCCCACGGCCAGGAAGTTGAGGCGAAACGAGGTGACCGGCGCCATGCTGATAATCGCGTAGATCAGCAGACCCGCCGCCAGGAATCCGCCGAGCAGGTCGAGCGCCACCGCCGGATTGGGCTGCCGCCCGAACAGGGCCGTGCGCACCGACCAGCCGCGGGTCAGCACGATTTCGTAGATGGCCCACCACACCAATAACGTCACTACCCCAATCGCCGCATAGATTGCGAAGAACTGAAGGACGAACCATTCCATGGTGCTGCTCCGATCGGTTGAGAGAGATTGTCCGCGGTTGCCGGAGATCGAGCCTATCACGATCGGGTTCCCTGTCCATTGCCGGGACCTCCCTTCCGGGCTGGGGAGGCATTCCCCCCTCATGGCGTCCGGCCCGTTTCTTTCTGCCGGAATATGGTCTAGGCTGCCCGTTTGAACGTTCGGTCCCGGGTTTCCCTCGGGGCGGACTCCCAGCCAAACTCACTGCATTTGCTAATAATTCGGTGCAACGATGTGGCGTTTCATTCTGTGGGGCTGGGTCCTATTGCTGGTTTCGGTGTCGGCTTATGGGAAGCCGTTCGTATTCACGGCGATCCCCGATCAGGACGAGTCCCGGCTGCGGGAGCGGTTCGGAAGGGTGGCCAGCTACCTGTCCGAGCGATTGGGCGTCGAGGTGCGATACGTCCCGGTGAAATCCTATGCCGCCTCGGTGACGGCCTTCAAGAACAACGAGGTGCAACTGGCGTGGTTCGGGGGGCTTTCCGGCGTCCGGGCCCGCAGGGCGGTTTCCGGCTCGCAGGCCATCGCCCAGGGCCACGAGGATCGGTCCTTCGTGACCTATTTCATCGCCCACGCCAGCACCGGCATCGCCGAGAGCGCAACCTTTCCCGGCGATATCGCGGGCCGCACCTTTACCTTCGGTTCCAAGGGCTCCACCTCCGGCCGGCTGATGCCGGAATTCTTCATCCGCCAACATTTCGGCGAACCACCCGAGGAGGTATTCAGCCGGGTCGGATTCAGCGGCAGCCATTCCCGCACCATCGCCCTGGTGCAATCGGGCGCCTATCAGGTGGGCGCCCTCAACTTCAAGGTGTGGGAGACCCAGTTGGCCGAGGGCAGGATCGATCTCGGCCAGGTGCGGGTGATCTGGAGGACGCCCGCCTACCCCGATTACAACTGGACCGTGCGGGCCGGCGTGGACGCCGAATGGGGGGCGGGCTTCTCCGCCCGCGTGCGCGAGGCGCTGCTGGACATGAACGACCCTGCGCTGCTCCGGGCCTTCCCCCGGGAGCGGTTCGTCCCCGCGGATAACGGGGACTACGCACAGATCGAGCGCACCGCCAAGTCCATCGGGCTGATCGACCCATGAGCTTCTTTCGCCTGGACCGGGCCACGGCCAGCTACAACGGACGGGCGGTGCTGCACGAAATCTCCCTCGAAATCCAGCCGGGCGAAAAAGTCTCGCTCATCGGCGCGAGCGGGGCGGGCAAGTCCACCCTGCTCGGCCTGCTCTACCGTCAGCGCCCGGAGGACACCGCGCTGGTCACCCAGGATCCCTCCCTGGTCAAGACCCTCTCGGTGTTTCACAACACTTATATCGGCAAGCTGGACCGGAACCCCACCTGGTACAACCTGGCCAACCTGGTCTGGCCCCTGCCCAAGGAGGTGCGCGGAATCGGCGCCCTGCTCGATTCTCTCGGCCTGGCCGACAAGCTGCACACTCCCGCCGGAGAGCTTTCCGGCGGCCAGCAGCAGCGTACCGCGGTGGCGCGGGCGCTGTACCGTGAGAGCGCCGCATTGCTGGCCGACGAACCGGTCTCCGCGGTGGACATCACCCAGGCCCACGCCGTGCTGGAGCAGATCGTCGCCCGCCACGAAACCGTCGTGCTCGCCATGCACGACGTGGCGCTGGCGCTGCGCTATACCGGCCGCGTGGTGGGTCTGCGCAACGGCCGGGTGGAGTTCGACCGGTCCAGCGCCGGCCTCGACCCCGCCGACCTGCTGCCCATCTATCAGGCCTGACCCCCACCCATGACCGCTCAGCGCTCGCCCGCGGTGCGCACGAGCCTGGCCTTTCTGGCCGTGGCGGCGCTGTGCCTCCTCCTCGCCGACCTGGAGGTCACGACCCTCTCGCCCTGGGGCGAGCTGGGCCGCATGGTGCGCGGGTTGATCACCCCCAACTTCTCGGAGCCGTTGCGCCTCGGCGAGGCGCTGCTGCAGACCCTCGCGTTCGGGCTGGTGGGGGTGGCCCTGGCCGTGGCGATGGGGTTTCCCCTGGCCCTGGCCTTCCACCTGGCGCCGGTGCGCTGGTACTGCGCCTTCGTGCGGGCGATTCACGAGCTGTTCTGGGCGCTGCTGTTCCTGCAGATGGTGGGGCTCAATCCCATGTGCGGCGTGCTGGCCATTGCGTTGCCCTATTCGGGGGTGCTGGCCAAGGTGTACTCCGAGATTCTGGAGGAGGCCGATCCGCGCCCGCTGCGGGGGCTGCCGCCGCGCACGGGCCGCATCGCGGCGTTCTTCTTCGTGCGCCTGCCCGACGTGTGGGTGCACCTCAAGAATTACACGGCCTATCGGCTGGAGTGCGGCCTGCGCAGCAGCGCCATCCTCGGATTCGTGGGGTTCCCCACCCTCGGATTCTACCTCGACACGGCGTTCCGGGAGGGACTCTACAGCGAGGTCTCCGCGCTGCTGATCCTGTTCTATCTGCTCATCGCCTCGCTGAAATACTGGATGCGTCCTCGGTTGACCTGGGCTTACGTGGTGGTGGCGTGGGCGCTGCTGCCGGTCGGAACGAGCGTTCAGTGGTCGAACATCGTCCGCTTCTTCACCCGCGATATCGTCCCCGCGCCGATCCGGGGCGCCGTGGCCGGAGACGCCGGCGGGTGGGCCGAGGGACTGCCGCGGCTCTGGGCTTGGGGCGGGGAGCTGATCTCCACCCAGGCGCTGCCGGGGATCGGCGTCACGCTGCTGCTCTCCCAGATCGCCCTGGTGGCGACCGGCGCTATCGCCCTCGGCCTGTTTCCCCTGGTCTCGCGCACCTTCGTTCCGCCCTGGAGCCGCGTGCCCAACCGCTGGGGCCTGGTCGTCATGCGCTCCACACCGGAATACATCCTGGCGTTCGTCTTCCTCCTGCTCTGGGGACCCTCGTGGCTGCCCGCCATCGCCGCCCTGGCGATCCACAACGGCGCCGTTATCGCCCATCTCATCGGCCGCCACGTCGATGAGATGCAACTGCGGCCCGATGCCCCGCGAGGCCTGAACCGTTATTTCTACGAGACGCTGCCCCGCCTCTACGGCCAATTCCTCGCCTTTCTTTTCTACCGCTGGGAGGTGATTTTGCGGGAGTCCGCCATCCTGGGCATTCTGGGCATCCACACCTTGGGCTTTTACATCGACAGCGCCCTCGCCGACGACCGGCAGGACCGCGCACTGCTCCTCATTCTGCTGACCGCCGCCCTGAACCTCGCCGTCGACGCCCTGTCGCGGCGGCTGCGGGCCCGCCTCCGGCTCAAACTCACGCCCGAAATGGAATAGGGGGGAGGAAGGAATACTTCCCGCGGGAGGCAGATCGCCCCGCGGGATCTTTCGCTAAGCGGAGGGAGACGCCGCGGGGCGAAACAGAGGGCCATACCCGGAGGCTTCGCGGCGGTCCGAACCGTCCGCTCCGGTTGAGGTCCAAAAAAAACGTCCCGGCCGTGACGCCCTCGTCACGGCCGGGACCGGAAAGTGGTGAATGAAACGCCCTTAGATGGGGCGAACGTTTTTCGCGGCCGG
>JAPUJL010000295.1 GCA_027296185.1 SAR324 cluster bacterium
GCCAGCTCCTGGGCGAAGGCGAGCGCCTCCCGCTCGAAGTTCTCCGCCGGAACGACCCGGTTTATCAGACCCCACTCCAGCGCCTCCTCGGGCGACAAGACGCGGTTGGTGATCGCCAGCTCGAGGGCCCGGCGCATCCCCAACAGCCGGGGGACGGTGAAGGTGGAGCTTCCGTCCGGCGAAGCGCCGATGCGCGTATAGGCCATGGTGAAGAAGGCGTCGCTGGAGGCCACGATCAGGTCGCAGGCCATGGCCAGGCTGAAGCCCGCCCCGGCCGCCGGGCCGTTCACCGCGCCTAGCACGGGGATGCCCAGGCGGACGAGCTTGGAGACGAACGCGTGGAGATCGACGGTCATCCGCTCCGCCAGCTCGGGAACGGCATCCCCCGACTCCACGAAACCCTTGACGTCGCCTCCGGAGCAGAACGCCTTGCCCGTGCCGGTGATCATCAACGCGCGGTAAGCGGAATCGTGGGCGATCCGCACGGTCACGTCGAGCAACTCCTTGGCCATCTGGGCGTTCAGCGCATTGTAACGTTCCGGGCGGTTAAGGCGCACAACGGCCACTGGCCCCTCGGCCGAAAAGTCCAACGTTTCGTAGTTCACCTTTGCGGTCTCCAAATGGAAGCGGTGATGAGGGAACGACGGGCATCCGCAGCGGGCGGGCGCGATACGGCATCCGGCCTCGCCGCGGCGGACTGCGATCCGGTCAATCGCGGCGGGATCAGCGATCGTTGAGGATCGCCTGAATCACGTGGGGCGGGTGGCCGGTGATGACCTCGATTTCGGCGATCGAGATTCCCCGGTCTGCTAGGGTATGGATCGTCCGCCGCATGGGCGCCGGATCGCTCCCGGGATCCGGCTCGGCGGCCGGCATGCCCCGGGCCTCGGCCTGTTGGGTGGCCGCCTCGACCGCGGCGGCCATGCCCTTGCGCGGGCGCCGCTCGGCGGGGGGTTCGGCCGCTCCGCTGGCGCTGCCGGCAGCGGGGGCCAGGCGATGGGCCTGCTGCAATGCGCCGGCCAGGTGGACCGCCAGCGCCGCCAGTTTCACGGAGCGGTCGCTGGCCAGCAGCAACTGGGGCGGATGGGGATCGTTCTGTTCCAATTGAATCATGTGCTGGGCCAACTGACCGAGCTCGACCAACAGATGCTCCATCCACTGGGCCGAGGACTCCAGGTTTTGCACGGTGCCCTTCTCCAGCTTGGCAAGCTCCTGAACGAGGCGCTCGGAAGTCTGGCCGTCGTGCCAGGCGGTCTGCCAGGGGCAACTCGATAGCTTCATGGCACCTCCCCGATTGGGCTGCCGTCGAGCCCGGCCGCCCGGAAGCGCTTCCTTCGCGGCCTCGGGCGCCGGGCTGCGATCCAGCGCTCAGGCCCATGGATACCACAATCGCCGCCAAGCCGGTACGCCGCCCCGCATTCCGCGGCCTCGCTCAGAACGGGGCCGGCCCGTCCGCCGGAACGGAAATCCGCCCGAGGGAAAGTGCCGTCGCGCTGATCTCCCCGCCCTCGACAACGGTCTTGTCCGCGGGCACCGATTCGTCGCGCCAGGAATCCCCGGCGTAGGCGTGGCGGAACCCCTCGCCGTCCCGCTCGAAGAGGGAGCCGTAGCGGTTGTCCAGGACGGGCACCCAGCGCACGGGCGTGTCCTCGCGCAGCCGGTAGGGAAAGTTGACGTTGACCACCGTGGCCCCGGCGGGCAGCCCCTTTTCCATCAACGCCCCGGTCATCCGCGTGGCACGGACGGCGGCGGCCTCGACCAACGCGAGCACCTCCGGATCGGTGAATTGCCCGGTGCGCAGCCACTCGTCGTACACCGGCCGGATCATGTGCGCGCTGAAGGCCGCCGCAGGAACCCCGGTCAGCGACGCCTCGAATGCCGCACCGACGGTCCCTGAGTTGACGATGAAGTTGAGCCCCGCATTGACCCCGATGTTGATCCCCGAGATCACCCAGTCCGGCGGGGACTCGAACAATTCGTGAATGCCCAGATTCGTGCAGTCCGCCGGGGTGCCCTCGATGGCGTAGCCGTTCAGCCCCGCCAGCTCCGGGTAGGATCGCTCGTCCAGCCGGTGCGCCCGCACCAGTCCGTGGCGGGTCATGGACTTCCCCGTCCAGCTCCGCTCGTGCAGTGGCACGGCCAGCCGCAACTCGGCGATTTCGGCCAGCCGCCGGGCCAGCGGTGCCAGCAATGGGGAGGTCACCCCGTCGTCGTTGACGAGCAAGATCGTCGGCATTCCGGCTCCCTATGGCAAACGTCCCTAACGCGAGCGGCAGGAGGCGCGCAGCGGGATCGTTCCCCGCCGGCGCCGGGCCGCCCCCATCATCCGGTTCGCCGGGGGGTTGTCAACCGCGCCGGCCTGGCGGCTTCCCCGGGGCTTCCCGGGGGCCGTGAAGGGCCCAGCATGGCGCCCCCTCGCTCCGGTCAGGGTTGGGCGGCGGGGAGGGTCAGCACGATCCGCCCCTCGACGGTATCGTCGGCGTCCTCGTCGTCGATCACCACGAACACCAGGATGCGCCCGCCCAGTTCCCGGCGTTCGGCTTCCGTGGGCGGGCGGACGACGAGCCGCACCCGGGCGAAGCCGCCGGCATCCAGCGCCGCCTGCTCGGGGTAGACGATCCCCGGGTAGCTGCTGGTGAAGTACAACTCGCCGGGACGCGCCACCGGCTCGCCGGTCCGCACGTCGCTCAGTTGGATTTCGATCTCCACCGCCTCCGGCCGGCCACCGGGAAACGTCAGGGCCTCGGGATGGACGGCAACACGGGTTCCGAGCGGGATGGGCTCCACCTGCCCCTGCGCCGCGGAAAGGAGCGGCAGGAACCCCGCGATGAACCCCGCCAGGAGATGCTTCATGGGCGGGCCTCCAGGGAATTCCGGCGAGCCATGGATGCGCCGGCCGGCGGCCGGAATTAACGGCGAGCGCGCATCCGCTGGTCCACCTATGAAGCAACCCGCGGACCCGGTCAACGGGGTGGGAACCCGATCGGCCCTCGCCAGGGAGCCGCGCCGTGGGGCCGCACCAGGAAGCCCGCTGCGCCGGGGTCCGCTTCCTTCTTGGATGGGTTGTTGCTAGGCTGCTCCACGGCAAACGACCGCTTCCGCCCCGCCCCGGGCGATCGCGCCTGGCCGCGGATGCGTGTTCTTCC
>JAPUJL010000296.1 GCA_027296185.1 SAR324 cluster bacterium
CCTTCCTCCAGCTGGAGACCAGCGTGCGGCTGCTGTTGGACGGCGAGCGGGTCAACGCGGCGATGGCGGTGATTTCCGTGCCCTTCGAAGGCGAATCGGACAAGCTCTACAACAATTTGGCGACTCTCATCTACGAGCAGATGTGGGGCTACTACATCTCCGCCGATCCCAAGGGTACCCATCACGGCCTGACCAACCTGGTCTTCGAGGGAAACATCACCAACCTGATCCGCCGCGAGGGCGAGAAATTTCTCGATCTGCTGGGCTACCGCAACGACCTGGCGGGCCGCGTGATGCGCGATTATCACATGGCCTGCGACATGCCGCCCTTCAACCGCGACGTCTACATGAAGGACGTGGTCAAGCACAGCCTGGACATCGAGCTGGGCGTACGCCTGTTCAACCACGGCGAGGGCATCAACCGCACCAACTTGTTCCTGCCCATCTCCGGCGGCGAGACGGCGATCGACCGCATCTACTACAACATCGAGCATATCATCCACCAGAACATGGTGGCCTACGACGAGCTGCACGACCGCTACCTGCCGGTGTCGGAAGAGCTCATCCTGCGCGAACTCGAAGGCACCATCGACCGGTCGCGCCGAAAGGGCAACACCCGCAAGAAGCTGATCAACGGGCTCAAGTTCCACACCGTGCTGCTGGAGGATCCGGCGTTGATCAATCACGTGGACGTGGCCGACCTCTTGTACGACAAGATCAACCGTATCGACCTCCTGGAAGAGACGGCGCAGCGGTCGCGGGACATGTTCGCCTCGGCACTGATCCGCTCCACGGAAATCACCGCCGCCGCGATTAACATCGACGATTTGCAGTTGGAGGATCGGGTCTACCTCGACCGGCCGGAATCCAAGGCCAAAGCCCCGGCCCGAGCCCGGGCCAAGCCCAAGGCGGAAGAGGCCGAAGAGGAAACCTCGGTGCCGCTGACGGTGCACAAGGACGGCCTCACCGAGCTTTAATCTTTCGGCGTTCCTCCCCGGTTCAGGGCCGTGGGCAGCCATCGCTGCCGCGGCCCTTTTTCTTTGTCGGAGATTCAGCGTGCCGCCACGAATGCGGCCGCTTTCAGGCAAAGGCTAGAGCACCCCATCGAACTGGCGGTAGATCCAGGAGGCGGCGTAGCCTAAGATGATCGGCGCCGCCAGGCAGGCGATCGTCTTGGCGATAGTGTAACGCCAGCCGAGTACCGGCACCTCCCAGACGAGCATCTTGTTGATGCCGAGCAGGGTCCAGGCGATGAGGTAGGCCGTGATCGGGCCCACCGCCGCTCCGGCCTTCCACAACGATGCGACCAGGGGGAATTGCACGAACGGCCCTCCCGGCGTCAGCGCTCCGGCGAGCGTGGCGAAGGCCAGTCCGCTCCATCCGGAGCCCTCGCCCGCCCAGCGCACCACGAATTCCTTGGGCACCAGCACTTGCACCATGCCCCCCAGCAGGAACCCGGCGATGAGGGCGGGAAGAATGTCGATGAACAGCTTGAGGCCCGCCTTGCCCCCTCTCAGGGCCAGGTCGGGGCTTTTGAAATAGGCGAAAGCCGTCACGGCCAGCGCCAGCACCACGATAATCAAAAGGGATTTGTTCATCCGGTCTCCGTTCCCTAGTACTTCGCGTCGAAAATTCGTGCACAGTCATTTGCAATGCTTCACCCGTTGAATCATTGATTTACGTGTGTTCATGGATACGCGAAGTATTCACATTAGGTACTATCCCCCCTCACTCCGGGTCCGTGACGCGCCGGCGCCGCCGAACCCATCCGCCGCCGGCCGCCCTCGGCCGAATCACGGGTATAGCTTGAAGCGCGGTTTGCGCGACGAGATCAGGTTGGTGCGGATGCCCGCGAAGTTCAGGCCGCCATGGAACCGGGCGTGCTCGATCTTCATGCAGCGGTCCATGACCACCTCCAGCCCCGCCTCCAGCGCCCGGCCGCGGGCCGGCTCGTGAATGACACCCAGCTGCATCCAAATCACCTTGGCGCCCAGCCGGACCGCCTCGTCCACCACCGGCGGAACGGCGGGGGGCTTGCGGAAGATATCCACCACTTCCAGCGGCCCCGGCACCTCGGCCAGGGAGGCGTAGCACGTGCGGCCCAGAATCTCCTGGCCCGCATAGGCGGGATTCACCGGAGTCACCTCGAAGCCGTAGTCCTTGAGGTACGTCGCGGCGAAATAGCTGGGGCGGTTCTCGTTGGCGGAAAGCCCCACCATGGCGATCTTCGCGTACTTGCGGAGAATCTCCGCAATGGTGGCCATGGTCTGGCCCGGCCAGTTTCCCGTGCCCGGCCGGTGGCCCGGCGGGGTCATCCCATCCGACGAATGAAAGGCTTTCTCTGCGGCTGCGGTCATGTCGTCCTTCTCAACCGACCGCCGTGAGCCGCGTGGCCTGGCTCGCCTGGAGCGCCTGGTCGATATCCCAAAGGATATCGTCGACGTCCTCCAGGCCGACCGAGAGGCGGATCATGTCGTCGGTGGTGCCGCCCGATTCCCGGTCTTCCTTGCTCAACTGCTGGTGCGTCGTCGAGGCCGGATGCAGCACCAGGCTCTTGGCGTCGCCCACATTGGCCAAGTGCGACAGCAGCTCCACCGAGTCGATGAAGCGCCGCCCCGCCTCGTAGCCGCCCTTGATGCCGAAGGTCATGATCCCCCCCGCGCCCCGGGGCAGGTACTTCGCGGCCAACTCACGGTAGGGGCTGTTGGGGAGGGTCGGGTAATTGACCCAGCTCACCAGCGTGTGGGCGTCCAGGTATTCGGCTACCTGCTGCGCATTCTGGACGTGACGCTCCATCCGCACGTGCAGGGTCTCCAGCCCCTGAATGAACAGGAACGCATTGAAGGGGCTCATCGCCGGTCCGAGATCGCGCAGTTGCTCCACCCGCACCTTCATGATGTAGGCGAAGTCGCCGAAGGTCTCGTAGTAGCGCATGCCGTGGTAGCCGGGAGAAGGCTCGGTCATCACGGGGAACTTGCCGTTGTCCCATGGGAACTGTCCCGAATCGACGATCACCCCGCCGATGGAGGTGCCGTGGCCGCCGATAAACTTGGTCGCCGAGTGCACCAGGATGTCCGCGCCGTGCTCGATGGGACGGCACAGGTAGGGCGTGGCGAAGGTATTATCGATGATCAGCGGGATTTCCGCCTCGTGGGCGATCGCCGCGACTGCCTCGATGTCGATCACGTTGATCAGCGGGTTGCCGATGGTCTCCGCGAAAAGGGCCTTGGTCTTGGGGGTGATCGCGCGGCGGAAATTCTCCGGGTCGGAGGAATCCACGAACGTCGTGTCGATGCCCAGCTTGCGGAAGGAGATGTCGAACTGGGTGTACGTTCCGCCGTACAGCGAAGCGGCGGAGACCAACTCGTCTCCCGACTCCAGCAGCCCCGTGATCGCCAGCAACTGCGCCGACTGGCCGGAGGCCGTGGCCAGCCCACCGATGCCCCCCTCCAGCACCGCCATGCGCTCCTCGAACACGGCGTTGGTGGGATTCATGATGCGGGTGTAGAGGTTCCCGAACTTCCGCAGGGCGAACAGCGCCGCCGCGTCGGCCGTGTCGTCGAAGACGAAGCTCGTGGTCTGATAGATGGGCACCGCCCGCGCCCCGGTTACCGGGTCGGGCCGGTGGCCCCCGTGCAACGTCAGGGTGTTGAACCCGAACTTGTGCTCCTCGGCCATCCGCCTACCTCCACCCACATCGCGGCCAAACGCGCCGCTCGATTCCCCCACCTATTCACTGGCCTATTCACCGGCCAACTCACCGCCAAACTTGGATCGCCTCCAGCTCCCCATTTCAGGCACCCGAATTTCGGCACCCAATTCCAGGTAATCCGCCGGCTCCGCTCGAATTTTTCATTGTGTGACGAATCGGACCGGGGGGTCAAGGAAGGGAGGCAAGCAAACCGAAAGCTCCACGCCCGAAATTTCATGGCGGGGCGGGCGCCCTGCCCGCCAGCGAACGAGCCCGCGGAATCCCGCCATGATGGGTCAATAGGGCGGGTGCCGCTCTTCGATTGCTGGAGCCAATTGGGAAATCTCCCTGGGGCTTCATGCCTCTCACACCACCCCCTCCGCCTTGAGCCGGTCGAGTTCTTGCGCCGAGAGGCCGAGACGGTCCCGGTAGATTTCGGTGTTGTGGGCGCCCAGGGCGGGGCCGAGGGTATCGATGCGGCCGGGGGTCTTGCTGAGGAAGGGAAAGACGGCGGGGACGGTGAGGGGGCCGATGCGCGGATCGTCGACGGTCTCCAGGTCTCCCCGGGCGCGGTATTGGGGATCCTCGAAGATTTCCGCCACGGAATAGATCGGGCCGCAGGGCACCTGTCCCGCCGCGCATTCCGCCACCGCATCGGCCTGGGTGCGGCTCCGGGTCCAGTTTTCGACGAGCTCGTTGACTTCCTCCCGCGCCGCCTGGCGCTGGGGGAACGTGGCCAGCCGCCCCTCGCCGGCCAGCTCCGGACAGCCCATCACGGCGCACAGCCGCTCGAACATCTTGTCGTTGGTGCAGGCCACGGCGACCCACTTGCCGTCGCGGGTGGGGTAATGGCTGTGGGGCACGGCGTAGAAGGTCTCCGCGCCGGTGCGGCCCCGGACGACCCCCTCCCGATCGTAGGCGGGCACCAGCTCGTCCAATAGCCGAAAGATAGGCTCGTAGAGCCCCACGTCGATGGACTGCCCCTCGCCCGTGGCATCGCGCACGCGCAGCGCCATCAGCACCCCCATGACCCCGTAGGCCCCGGCCATGTAATCGGCGAGGGTGGTCGAGCCGGGAATCAGTGGCGGACCGTCGGGGGTGCCGACCAGGTGACTGATCCCCGAGAAGGCATGGGCAATCCGCGCGAAGCCCGGCAGGTCGCGGTTGGGCCCGGTCTGGCCGTAGGCGGAGATGCGCAGCAGGATCAGCCCCCGGTTGACCGCTTGCAGTTCCTCGAAGCCCAGGCCCCACTTTTCCAAGGTACCGGGGCGGAAGTTCTCCAGCACCACGTCGGCATCGGCGGCGAGGCGCTTGAGCAATGCGGCGCCTTTGGGCATGCGCAGGTCGAGGGTGATGGATTTCTTGTTGCGCGCCTCGCTGAACCAGGTGAGCGTATCGCCGGTTTCGGTGAGGGTGCCGAGCTTGCGCAAGGGGTCGCCCACGCCGGGCTTTTCCACCTTGATCACCTCCGCGCCGAACTCGGCCATGATCGCGCCACAGAAAGGGGCGGCGATGAACGTGGCGATATCCAGCACGCGGATGCCATCCAGGGGTCGGGTCATGCCTGTGGTTTCCCGGAAAAGTCGCGCGTTCGCGATTGAGTCTCGGCTGAGCCGCAGCTTCGGGTTGCCGTTGGGAGCGGGTGGGGATTTGCGCGTTGAGATTCCTCGCGACGCTCGGAATGACAAATAGGCGTCGCCGGTGAGCCGAGGGAGGTCTCTACCGCTCGGCTGGGGGAGCGCCCATATCCATCGCTGCGCGGTGCTATC
>JAPUJL010000297.1 GCA_027296185.1 SAR324 cluster bacterium
TGCGGCGGATCGATCAGGATCGGCGCCGGCGCTTGGGGTCCAACAGATCGCCCAGGGCGTCTCCCAGCAAGTTGAAGCCCAGGACGACCGCCATGATCGCCAGGCCGGGGGCGATGGAAACATGGGGGGCCTCCATCAGCACGAACTTTCCCTCCGAGAGCATGGCCCCCCAACTCGGGGTGCCGGGCGGAGCGCCCAGGCCCAGGAAGCTCAGGCTGGCCTCGGCCAGGATCGCTCCCGCGATGGCGAAGGAGGCCTGCACCAGCACCGGGGCGATGACGTTGGGCAGGATGTGGCGCATCATCACGCGCCATTCTCCCGCGCCGAGGGCCTGAGCCGCGAGGACATGCTCGTTGGTGCGCAGCGCCAGCACCTGCCCCCGGGTGAGCCGGGCGAACCCGGTCCAGCCCAGGGCCGAGAGGGCGATCACGACGTTGGAGATTCCCGGCCCCAGCACGGCCACCAGCGCGATCGCCAACAGCAGCCCGGGGAACGCCAGGAACACATCCACCAGGCGCATCAGCAGCACGTCGACCCACCCTCCTGCATATCCAGCCACGACCCCCATGACAACCCCGATCAGCGCCGAGGCGGCGACGGCGGAGAGCCCCACCAGCACCGAGATGCGCGCGCCGTAAAGCAGGCGGCTGAGGATATCGCCGCCCTGATCGTCCCGGCCCAAGAGGCTTTCGGCGCTCGGCGGGGCGAGGGACTTGGCGAAATCGAGTTCGTAGGGATCGTGGGGGGCCAGCCACGGAGCCAGGAGCGCCGGCACGAGCAGGCCCAGCACCAGCAGCGCCGCGAGGATGCCGACCCGGAGCCGCGGGGAGGTCATGCCTGCCGGATGCGCGGGTCCACCCAGCCGTACAGCAGATCGGCGAGCAGATTGACCGCGATATAGGAGACCGCGATGACCAGCACGCAGCCCTGCACCAGGGCGTAGTTGCGTCCGTAAATGGCCTCCAGCAGCAGGCTGCCCAACCCCGGCCAATCGAAGATGCTCTCGGTAATGATGGCGCCGGAGAGCAGGGCGCCGATCTGCAACCCGGTCACGGTGATCACCGGAATGGCCGCGTTGCGCATGGCGTGGGAGGCCACGACGATCCGCTCCGGCAGGCCCTTGGCCCGGGCCGTGCGGATGTAGTCCTCCCCCAGCACCTCGACCAGGGAGGTATGGATCATCCGGGAGAGCAGCGCCGCCAGGGCCGTGCCCAGGGTGATCGCCGGGAGCACCAGATGTTCCGGTCCGCCGCGCTCGTTGACCGGCAGCCAGTCCAGCTGAATGGCGAAGAGCAGGATCAGCAGCGGACCCAGCCAGAAGTTGGGGATGGCCACTCCCAGCAGCGCGAACCCGGAGGCCAGGTAGTCGATCCACCGGCCGTGGTAGAGCGCCGCCAGCACCCCCAGAGGCAGAGCGATTGCGAAGGCCACCGCCATGGCACCCAACATCAGCTCGAGGGTGGCAGGCAGCCGCTCGGCGATCTCCGCCATCACGGCCCGGCGGCTGGTGAAGGAAGTGCCCAGGTCGCCGGAGAGCGCATTGCGCAGGTACACCCCATATTGCACGGCGATGGGCCGGTCGAGCCCCAGCTGCGCCCGCATCTGCTCCCGGTCGGCGGGCAGGGCGCTTTCCCCCAGCATCACGTCCACCGGATCGCCGGGCACCAGGTGCAACAGAAAGAACACCAGGGTCAGCACCCCGAGCAGCACGGGGAGTGTCCAGAGCAGCCTTCGCAGCAGGAATTCCATCGCTCGGTTCCGCGGCGCCTCAGCGCCCGGCCCTCCGGCGGCGCCTCACCGCTCCGCCTTGCGCACGTCGGGGAGATAGTGAAACCCGCCGGTGGGGTGGAGCCGGAAGCCGGAGAGCATGCGGGAGACCACGGCGATATTGTTGTTGTGCCACAGGCTCACGTAGGGAAGATCGCGGAGCAAGGCGCGCTGCACGGCGTCGTAGATTTCGCGGCGGGCCTCCGGGTCGGCGGTCACGCGGCCTCGTTCCAGCAGCCGGTCGACTTCCGGCTCCCGGTAGCGCACCCGATTGCGCCCGGCGGGGGGCATGCGGCTGGAATGGAACAGCTCGTAAAAGAAGTCCGGGTCGCTCACCCCCACCCAGCGCAGAGAGAACATCTGAAAGTTGCCCTTCTGCACGTCCTCGTAGAACGTCCCCCACTCGTAGGAGCGCACCGCCAACTCGATCCCCACCTTGCGCAGGTCGCTCTGCACGGCGCGCGCCTGCACCACCGCCGAGCGGTCGGTGCTGGTCTTGTAGGTCAGGGCGAAGCGCCGCCCGTCCCTCAGCGGATGGCCCGCATCGTCCAGCAACCGCGCCGCCAGTTCCGGATCGTAGGCCGGGGGAACGGCGCCGGCGAGCGCGAAGGGATTGGTTGGAGAGAGCAGCCCCACGGCGCGGAAGGAGTGGCCCCGCTGGCGGTAGTGGATCAGCGCGTCCACGTCGATGGCATGGGCGATGGCCCGCCGCACCCGCGCATCGGCCAGCACGGGATCCTCCAGGTTGAACCCGAGGTACTGGTAGGATAGGCCCGGCGCCTCCAGCACCTTGTAGTTGCGGCTCAGGGGTGGGCGCTGAAACCGGGCCAGCTTGTCCAGCGGCACCGCGTTGATCGCCAGGTCGATATCCCCCTTGCGCAGCTTGAGCAGCCGCGTGCTCTCGTCGCTCACCACCTTGAACACCACCCGCGCCACGCCGGGCGGCCCCCGGTGATAGGCGCCGTTGCGCTCCAGAACGATCTGGTTGGGCGAGCGCCCGGCGAAGCGGAACGGGCCGGTGCCCAGCAACGGGCGATCGGGGCCGGCGTTCCGGGAGCGGATGGGCAGCGCCAGATCCGACAGAATCGAGGCATAGGGCGCGCTCAACTCGACCTCCACCGTGGCGGCGTCCAAGGCGATCACGGCGGCTATCTTCTCCCGCAGCGCCGGACCGTAGGGCGAGGCGGTCTCCGGCGCCATCAGGCTCCTGAGGGTGTAGACGACGTCCTCGGCGGTGAGGGGCGTTCCGTCGTGGAACGTGACGCCGGCCTTGAGGTGGAACCGGTAGCGGGTCGGGGAGAGCCGCTCCCACCGCTCGGCCAGGCCCGGGGCGGTCTGGAGATCGTCCCCCAGGGTGAGCAGGGTATCGAAGAGCAGTTGGTGGGAAATGCGGACGCCGGTGGCGTCGGTGGCGTAGACCGGGTCCAGGGTCTGGGGCGCCGCCTCGAGCATCACCACCAGGTCTTGGGCGAGAGCGGCTGGCGGCAGGAAGGCGCCCAACACGAACAGGCTGGAGGGAAGGAGGGCGCCCAAGACACACAGCCTCGCCACCGCCGCGCCCGCCACGAGCCCTAGCGCGCAGAGCGGCGCCGCGAACCGGCGCAGGCGTCCCTTCCCGAGCGATCCGATCATGGCTCCCTTGTGGGGCGGCGGACTACTCGTCCGTCACGCAGCCTTCCGAGGCGCTTTTCACGTTCTTGATGTACTTGTACAGCGTGCCCCGGGTGGCCTTGAAGGGCGGCGCCTGCCACTTGGCCCGGCGGGCGGCCAATTCGTCGCCGCTCAGGTCCACGGTGATCGCGTTGCATTCGGCGTCGACGGTGATGCCGTCGCCGGTCTCGACCAGGGCGATGGGTCCGCCCAACTGCGCCTCGGGGGTCACATGGCCCACGATGAAGCCGTGGGAGGCCCCGGAGAAGCGGCCGTCGGTGATCAGCGCCACGTCCTTGCCCAGCCCCGCGCCCACGATGGCCGAGGTGGGGGTGAGCATCTCCGGCATGCCCGGGCCGCCCTGGGGCCCTTCGTAGCGGATCACGATCACGTCGCCCTTTTGAATCTGCTTCTGTTCGAGGGCCTGGAGCATGTCCTCCTCGGAATCGAACACCCGCGCCGGACCGGTGAACTTCAGCCCCTCTTTCCCGGTGATCTTGGCCACGGCGCCCTCGGGGGCGAAGTTGCCCTTGAGGATGGTCAGGTGGCCCGTGGGCTTGATGGGCCGGTCCCAGGGCTTGATCACCTCCTGGCCGTCCTTCAGCCCCGGGAGCTCATTCAGGTTCTCCGCGATGGTCTTGCCCGTGACCGTCATGCAGTTGCCGTCGATGACCCCGCGCTCCAGCAACAGTTTCATCACCGCCGGCGTGCCGCCCACGGCGTGCAGGTCTTCCATCACGTATTGGCCGCTCGGCTTGAGGTCGGCCAGGAACGGAATCCGATCGCTGACCGCCTGGAAGTCGTCGATGGTCAGCTTCACCCCCACCGACCGGGCGATGGCGATCAGGTGCAGCACCGCGTTGGTGGAGCCGCCCAGCACCGTTACCACCACCATCGCGTTCTCGAAGGCCGGGCGCGTCATGATGTCCCGGGGCTTGAGGTCCCGCTCCAGCAGGTGCTTGATCGCCTCCCCCGCGGCCAGGCACTCCTTCATCTTGTCCGGGTCCACCGCCGGAGTGGAGGCGGAATAGGGCAGGGACATGCCCATGGCCTCGATGGCGGAACTCATGGTGTTGGCCGTGTACATGCCGCCGCAGGCGCCCGCGCCGGGCAGGCTGTTGCGCACGATGTCGAAGCGCGTGTCCTCCTCGATGGAGCCGGCCAGAAACTGGCCATAACTCTGGAACACCGAGGCGATGTCCAGCTTTTCCCCGCCGCGGCCGCGGCCGGCGCGGATGGTGCCGCCGTAGATCATCAGCGAGGGGCGGTTGTGGCGGCCCATGGCCATCATCACCCCCGGCATGTTCTTGTCGCAGCCGGGAATGCAGATGCTGGCGTCGTACCACTGGGCGGCCATCACCGTCTCCACCGTGTCGGCGATCAGGTCCCGCGACTGCAGGGAGTAGCTCATGCCCGGCGTGCCCATGGACATTCCGTCGCTCACACCCACCGTGTTGAACTGCAGGCCCACCAGCCCCGCCGCGGTGACGCCTTCCTTCACCGTGTCGGCCAGGTCGCGCAGGTGCATGTTGCAGGGGTTGCCCTCGTACCACACGCTGGCGATGCCCACCTGGGGCTTGTTCATATCCGCTTCGGTCATCCCCACGGCATAAAGCATTGCCTGGGAGGCGCCCTGAGACTTGGGCTGGGTGATGCGAGCGCTGAATTTGTTCAGGGAATCGGGCATGAAAACGTCCTCCATCCGCCGGGATCGTTCCCGGATTCGTGATTGACCAAGTGATTTCGCTGTATCCTAGACAAATGATGAGGTGCCGTCGAGGGCGGCTCAACAATCGAAAGCGCTCGAGGAAGTAAAGGAGCATACAACGACTGCATTTCCTGTTGCGTCGCGCAACGTCGCTGTATCGATACTGCTGGTCCAGTGATTGGTGCCTTCCCAGTACAAGTCGTTTTCATCGTCGGTACCGGAACCGGTTCGGATTCGAACAAATACGCGGGAGAAGAGGGAAAAATCCAAGAATGTGTAGACGTCGCCAGAATCCTCCGCCGCTAGCTCCCAATTGTCCATGACGATGATGTCGTTCGATTGGTTGACGATCACTACAATTTCGTTCGCAGTGTCCACATATGCGATCGCAACGTCGCCGTCGTCGTCCCCATCGGCCGGGGTGGTGTCCAGGGGATTGTCGAACTTGAAGTCCTTGTCCGCGGCTTCTTCCAGGCAGCCTACTAGGCCGGTGGCGATCAGAAGGCCCATCAGGGCCACGATTAGGGGAATGGCCGGCATCGCCCGCCCGCTCCTGCCTGGAATTCGCCTTGCGCGCCGTGCCATGCCGCCGCTCCCGCGTCCGATCCGCATCGTTGCTTTCGTTCCAC
>JAPUJL010000298.1 GCA_027296185.1 SAR324 cluster bacterium
GCGCCGCGGAAAGGAGCGGCAGGAACCCCGCGATGAACCCCGCCAGGAGATGCTTCATGGGCGGGCCTCCAGGGAATTCCGGCGAGCCATCGATGCGCCGGCCGGCGGCCGGAATTAACGGCGAGCGCGAATCCGCTGGTCCACCTATGAAGCAACCCGCGGAGCCGGTCAACGGGGTGGGGGCCCGATCGGCCCGCGCCAGGGAGCCGCGCCGTGGGACCGCACCAGGAAGCCCGCTGCGCCCGTGGTCCGCTTCCTTCTTGGATGGGTTGTTGCTAGGCTGCTCCACGGCAAACGACCGCTTCCGCCCCGCCCCGGGCGATTGCGCCTGGCCGCGGATGCGTGTTCTTCCGCTGACGAGCCCGGAATGTCCCCCGCTTCGCCATCGGTCCCCCACCGTCAAGGAGAACGGCATGGACAAGCCGCATTGCCCGAATCCCTCCTCCGCGCCGCGCTCCCGGGGCTGGAGCCGCCGGCGCTTTCTCCGCTCGGCCGGCCAGGCCGCCGGCGCCTCGCTTTTGGGGGGCAGCGCCATCGCGCTGATGGCCTGCGAGAAGAAGCCCCCCGGCAAGAAGGCCGCGCGCCGCATCCACCTGCTCCAGTGGAGCAATTTCATCAAGGAAGCCGACATCGAGATTCGGCGGCAGGCCGAGGAATTCGAGGCCCAGGCCGGGGTGGCGGTGACCGTCGAGACGATCAACGCCAACGACCTCAACGCCCGCGCCACCGCAGCGGTCGAGAGCGGCCACGGACCCGACATCATTCAGTTCTTCGCCAATCAGCCCCATCTGTATGCCGGCGGCCTGACGGACGTGGACGAGCTGGCCGAGGAAGTGGGCCAGCTTCACGGCGGCTACTACGACAATGCGGTCGAAGCGGCCAAGGTGGACGGGCGCTGGAAGGCGGTGCCCTACAATATCGTGGGGGGTGCCTTCGCCTATCGCCAAGACAAGTTCGAAGAGCTGGGCATCGAGCGGTTTCCGGACACCTGGGACGATCTGCTCACGGTGGGCCGCCGGCTCAAGCAGGCGGGTATGCCCATCGGGCAGACCCTTGGCCACACTTTCGGGGACGCTCCCGGATTTTGTTATCCGCTCCTGTGGGGATTCGGCGGCAAGGAGCGGGAGGCGGACGGTACCACCGTCGCCATCAATTCTCCCGAGACCATCGAGGCGGTGAAATACATGGTGGCGTTCTACCGGGAGGCGTGCGACGAAGGCGGGCTTTCCTGGGACGACACCTCCAACAACCGGGCGTTCCTGGCGGGGACGATCGCCGCGACGCTCAATGGCGCCAGCATCTACTTCGTGGCCCGCATGAATGCCGACCAGTATCCGGGCCTCGCCGACAAGATCCAGCACGCCCTCATACCCAATGGTCCGGGAGGGCGCTACCATCTCATGGGCAATTTCGCCCACGGCGTGATGGACTACTCGGTCAACAAGGAAGCTTGCTTCGAGTTTATCCGGTTCCTGATGGCCCGGGAGAACTTCGAGAAGTGGATCACGCTCTCCAACGGATACAGCCTGGGACCCGGTCGCCATTGGCGGGAACTGCCCATGTGGGAGCAGGACCCGCGCATCACCATTTACCGCGATATCGCTCAGTACGGCCGCAGCCCGGGCTCCGCGGGCGCCTACGACCGGCTGGCTTCCGAGGTGCAGGCCAAGTACATCGTCGTGGACCTCTTCGCCCGCGCCGTACAGGGCACCGACACTCCAGAGGAAGCGGTGGCCTGGGCGGAGCAGGAATTGAAGATCGTCTACCAGCGCACCTGAGAGGGCCGCACCCGGCACCCGGATAAACCGAAATCGTGGAAACCGCATCTCCGACTCCCGTCCCTCCCCGGGCCCTCCCCGC
The DNA here is from genome assembly GCA_027296185.1 of SAR324 cluster bacterium. GTDB lineage: Bacteria > SAR324 > SAR324 > SAR324 > JACQKK01 > JAPUJL01. Next base: position 1,861 of record JAPUJL010000298.1, read on the forward strand.
CGAGCGCGCGGGGCAAGGGGGTCCCTCGCCCCTGCGGCGGGTGCTGGACCTGCTGGAGAACGAGACGGTGCTGGGCTACACGCTGATGGTGCCGGCGCTGCTGCTGATCCTGACCTTCATCGCCTATCCCTTCGGCATCGGCGTCTGGCTCTCCTTCTCCGACAAGCTCGTGGGCCAGGAGGCGTCGTATATCGGCGTGGAGAACTTCAGCAGGATCCTCCAGAGCCAGATTTTTACGCGCGCTGCCTGGAACACCATACTTTTCACCGCAGTCGCGACGGTGCTCAAGGGGGTGTTCGGGATGTGGCTGGCGTTGCTGCTCAACCGCAAGTTCCGCTTCGCCCGCTTCACCCGGGCGGCGGTGCTGCTGCCCTTCATCGTGCCTACGGTGCTGAGCACCCTGGCCTGGCTGTGGATCTTCGATTCCACGTTCGGCGTGATCAACTGGATCCTGCGGCTGCTCTGGCAAAGCGAATGGAGCGTGCTGGGCTTGGCCGTCAAGGAGAACTGGGGTTATTTCCCGGCGCCCCAATGGCTCGGCGATCCGATCCTGGCCATGACGTCGATCATCATCGTCAACGTTTGGCGCGGGCTCCCCTTCTTCGCGATTACCTTCCTCGCTGGGCTTCAGACCATTTCGCCCGATCTGTACGACGCGGGGGACATCGATGGGGCTACCGGCTGGCAGAAATTCTGGCACATTACCCTGCCGTTGATGAAGCCGATCACCGTGGTGGTGGTGGTCTTCTCCATCGTGGTGACCTTCGCCGACTTTCAGTTGGTCTACGTGCTCACCCGCGGCGGGCCGGCCAATTCCACCCATCTCTTCGCCACGCTGGCTTATCAACTGGGCATGGCTTCCGGAAACCTGGGCGAAGGCGCGGCGGTGGCGCTGTTCATGTTCCCCATCCTGGCGCTCGTGATCGTGTTCCAGCTTTGGTACCTGCGCAAGGGGGATGCCTGAGATGGGCGCGGCCTACCTGGGGGAAACCTACTGGCGGCGTCTGATCGTCTTCTACATCCCCATGTTCATGTTTCTGGCGGCGATGCTCTTCCCGTTCTACTGGATGACCGTCACCTCGGTGAAGGCGGACGCGGAGCTCTACAACGCCAAGGCGATTCCGTTCCTGGTTTTCGACTTCACGCTGGATCACTGGATTTACCTCTTCCGCGAAACCCTGTACATCCGCTGGGCCTTGAACACGCTGTTCATCGCCACGGTCTCCACGGCCATCTCGCTGTTCGCGGGGACGCTGGCCGGCTATTCCCTTGCCCGGCTGCGCTTCCCCGGCTCCTCGACCTTCGGCATCTCGATCTTCGTGACCTACCTGGTGCCGCCGACGCTGCTGTTCATTCCCCTGGCCGGCGTGGTGTCGGACCTGCGGCTGTACGATTCGCCCTGGGCGCTGATCTTGACCTACCCGACGTTCCTGGTGCCCTTCTCCACGTGGCTGCTGATGGGATACTTCAGGACGATCCCCAGGGAGATGGAGGAGTGCGCCCGCATCGACGGCGCCACCCGGCTGCAGGCGTTTGTGAAGGTGGTGCTGCCCCTGGGGTTGCCGGGCCTGATCTCCGCGGGCATCTTCTCGTTCACCCTGTCCTGGAACGAGTTTCTCTATGCCCTGGTGTTCATCTCCTCGCCCGAGCAGAAGACCATTCCGGTGGGCGTGGTGAGCGAGCTGATCAAGGGCGACGTCTTCTTCTGGGGCTCGCTGATGGCGGGGGCGCTGTTCGGCTCGGTGCCCGTGGCGATCGTCTATTCCTTCTTCGTCGAGCACTACGTGTCGGGCATCACCGGCGCGGTGAAGGGCTAGGCGACATGAGAAAGCGTTGGACAAAACCTCTTCCGCCGATTATGGCAGGAGCGATATGGCACGCGTGAAACTCACCGACGTGGTGAAAATCTACGGCAACGACGAGGTGGTGCACGGCATCACCATCGATATTCCCCACAACGAGTTCCTCGTGCTCGTGGGTCCCTCCGGCTGCGGCAAGAGCACCACCCTGCGCATGATCGCGGGGCTGGAGGTCATCGACCGGGGCACCGTGGAAATCGGCGACCGGGTGGTGAACGACACCGCGCCGAAGGACCGCGACATCGCCATGGTCTTCCAGAACTACGCGCTCTATCCCCACATGACGGTCTACGAGAACATGGCCTTCGGGTTGAAGCTGCGGAAATATCCCAAGGCGGAGATTACCCAGCGGGTGGCCGAAGCGGCGAACATTCTGGGCATCTCCGAGCTCATGGAGCGGCGGCCCAAGGCGCTCTCGGGCGGGCAGCGGCAGCGGGTGGCCATGGGCCGGGCCATCGTGCGCAAGCCCCAGGTATTTCTGTTCGACGAACCCCTGAGCAACCTGGACGCCAAGCTTCGCGTGCAGATGCGCACCGAGATCAAGAAGCTCCACCAGAAAGTGGCCACGACGATCGTCTACGTCACCCACGATCAGGTGGAGGCCATGACCCTCGCCGACCGGATCGTGGTGCTGAACGACGGTTACATCGAGCAGATCGGCGATCCCATGACCCTGTACGAGCAGCCGGTGAACAAGTTCGTGGCCAGCTTTATCGGCTCCCCCGCCATGAACTTCATCCCGGGCCGGGTGGTGGCTGCGAACGGCGGCGAGGCGCTCGCATTCCGCGTCGACGACCGGGTGTCGCTGCCCATTCCCGCCGCCAGCCGTGAGCGCTACGCCCCCCTGCGGGACAAGGAGGCGCTGCTCGGCATCCGCCCGGAACACATCGCCGACGGCGCGGAGGGCGCGCCGGCCACCATCCAGGCCACCGTGAGCGTGGTGGAGCCGATGGGCTCGGACACCATGGTCTTCTTCGACTTCAAGGGCGTGGAGATCACCGCGCGGGTTTCGCCCCATGCCGGTGCGCGCCCCGGCGAGCGCCTGCGGTTCGTCCTGGACATGGAAAAAATCCATCTCATCGATCCCAGCACCGACAAGGTGCTGTAGGTCCGCTCCAGGGGCCGCCTTAGCCCGCGCGCTCAGGGCACGGTCCAATCCAGCCGTCCGCGCGCCCGAGCGCCGCCCTGGGGGTTGATCCGGAATTCCCCTTGACCGCAACACCCGATCCCGCCGCCGTGCCAGCCCTGGACGTGGGCACCTCCCCGGTGCGCTGCCTCGCCTGCGACGGTGCCGCACAGGCGGTGCCCGGCGCGGCCGCGGCGCGGGAGCAGCAAGTGCGCGGCGTTCCTGGACAGGAGCGGTTTCTTCGGCTATGGGAGCGGTACGGGTTGGGGACCGGCATTTTGAGGAGACCGCCATGTACGATTTGGTGATCCGCGGGGGCCTGATCGTCGATGGGAGCGGCGGAGAGCCGTTCGCCGGTGACGTGGCCGTGCAGGGTGGGCGCGTCTCGGCGGTGGGCCGCATCGGCGAGGGGGGCCGGGAAGAGGTGGATGCCGGGGG
>JAPUJL010000299.1 GCA_027296185.1 SAR324 cluster bacterium
AATCGGAATCGGCGCCCTCCCCGGTTGGCTCGCCTGGCTCGCCGCCGGGATCGGCTGCGGCGCTCTGTTCCGCGGTTTCGCTATCCGGCCCGGCGTCCTCACCGTCCCGTTCCTCCTCGGCTTGGGCCGCCTCGCCGCGCCCGGCCTCTTCCGCGGCAGGCGATTCCTCGCCCTCCTCGTCGAGCAGGGCCTCCTCCCCATCGGGATCCGCCGCGACGCCCTTCTCGCCGGCTTCGTCTTTCCGGTAGCCCGGGAGGGGAGGTCCCGCTCCGGGGACGTAATCCGGAATGCGGCGCAGCCAGGGCCGGTCGATGCGCCTCATCAGATTTCCCGCACCCCCTTGCGCATGTAGAGCTTCAGCCCCTCCTTCTTGACCCGCTCCAGATTCAGGTCGAGCCCCTCCCAATTGAAGATGCGGCCCTCTTCCACCGCCGGCGGAAACTCGCCGCTGTTGGCGACGAACATCGTCAACTCCGATTCGATCTGTTGCCGGTGGGCCTCGTAGTAATGCACGGCCGGCTGGTCGCACTCGTGGAACACCGTCAGGGAATCGGCCTCCGCCTTATTGGCCGGCTGCTCGCTGTCCGGGTCGAACCGCGGCGCGGGCAGCACGCTGCCTACCACCCGCCGTCCCTCGAATTCGCAGGTGACGCGGTCCCACACCCGCAGATTGCGCTGAAGGAGCAGATCGAACCACTGCCCCAGGTGGCGGTAGTCCCGAAGCAGCAGCAGGAAGTCCCGCCGCATCTGCTCTCCGGCGGGAGGCTCCGGCTCGGGCGGCGCCTCGGCTTGGCGCCGGGCGTGTTGCCGCACGCCGGTAACCGCACCCTGGCCGCCGTAGAGAAACTCCCACAGCTCCCGCGTGGCCTCGTAATCGTCCGTCACCACCTCCAGCCGCTCCGGCGTCCAGCGCAGCTTGAGGGAGCGATAGCGCATCAGCATCTCCGCGTCGGTGATCGAATAGATCAAGCAGCGGTTGGGGTCGTCGGGGGATTGCTGATGCCGTCCGGCGTGGAAGGCCTGGAGCATGGACTTGTCGATTTCGCCACGGTGCTCGGCCGCCAGCAACAACTCCCCGCCGTTCCTGAGGATCAGGCCCCATTCGGCGATCCGCTCCAGGTCCAGCGCCTTGAAGACGACGATCTCCGTCTCGCCCACCTGGGCGAATTCCAGGTCGGTGGGGTCCTGGATGGGCAGCTCGCCGTCGTGACGGTGCAGGGCCGCCCGGGCCACCGAGTCGTAGCCGGATTCGCTCATGGGCACCACGCCGAAGTGGCGGGTGTCGTCGCTCTCCACCTGGCCGGTGGGCAGCCGCTCCAGCCACTCCCGGCGCACCCGGGGCATCCCGGCCGGCTCGTCCGGCTCCAGCGCCTTGGGTGTCTGCGTGCCCTCGTAGTGAGCCGCATCCAGCACCGGCCGCTCCCGCTCGAGGAATTCCAGGGGATCGCCCAGGGGCAGGCTTTCCGCCGCCTTCAGCAGTTCGTGATCGTCCCAGTTCTTCGTGCAGAACTGGTAGACGAGGCGGTTCCAATCGGCCCGGGCACCCAAATGGGTGATGGCATCCAGTAGCTGCCGGAGCTCCTGGATCGTCACTGGCTTGGAGAGATTGACCAGCAGCGAACGGCGGTAGAGCGTCACGGCGGAGCCCAGGTGCGGATGCCCCTCGTGGGTATCCAGCAGTGCCTGAGTCACCACCTCCGCCGGGGCGGGGGTTAGCTCGATGATGGGCAGCCGCCGCAGCAGGGGCTCGGAAAGCTCCCGCTCGTCGTTGAGGGTGACGAACACGACCAGGTTGCTCTGCTTGGCCCGCACTTCGCTCCCCGGCACGCTGATGCGGCCCGTCTGCAGGAAGTCCAGCAGGAAAGCATCGGTGGAAGGATGGGTCTTGTCCCACTCGTCCAGAATCAGCGCCGTGCGGCCGGCATGGGTGGCCTGGGCCGCCTGAGGCAGCACGCCTGCCAGGGTGCGGAAGCCGCTCGGCTGGGAGGCATCCGGCAGGATGGTCTGGTACAGCTCCTCCTTGCGGCAGCCGGGAAAGGCCTGGAAGAAGAAGCTCTCGTACTCCTCCACCTGCGCCACCGCCTCGGCGAGAAAGGTCTTGCCCGTCCCCGCGGGGCCGGTGATGAAGCTCCCCGCGCAGGGGCGCGTGTGCAGGGCGGCGGTCACCTGGTGCACCAGCCGCTCCGTGAGGCGGTAGCCCACGCGCTCGAGACGCTCCTGCAACGGTTCCATGGCGTGAGTCGGCAAAGTCGAGGGGGACGCGGATTGCGTATGGGAAACAATACCGCGCGCTTTCCCGCCGGGCAAGCGGTGGCGCTCAAGACGCCGTTCATTCCAGAAAAGAGGAGCATTCGGCGCCTAACTGCCCCCGATCCGCGGGAGCCGAATTCAGCCTTGCTTACTTCGAGAGATTCTGGCAGGGTGCCAAACTGGGAAAATTCCCAGCTTCGTTTAACCTCGCTTTCCCGTTCGCTTGCTCCGTAGGCCGCGGGCTGTATTGAGGGGCCTGTCACCGGAGCCTTTCTCACCCGGGCTTCACTCGCGGCGCCGCACCGCCGTGCCGAGAAGACCGCCACATTCCGCGAGAAAGGAGGCTGCGATGAACCTGCTGGATATTGCCCACGTTCCCGCCGTCGAGGTCAGCCCCGACAGCACCGTGATCGAGGCTATCGAGGCTTCCGCGCCCGCCCGGGTGGGGGCGGTGGCCGTGATGGAAAAGGGCCGCCTGGTCGGCATGTTCACCGAGCGCGACGTCATGCTCAAGGTGGTGCTGAACCGGCTCGATCCGGATCTGACCGTCCTCCGCGGCGTCATGACCAGTCCGGTCACCACGGTGGGCGCCGACACCTCGGTGCCCGAGGTGCTGCAGCTGATGCTGGAGAAGCACTTCCGCCACCTGCCCATCTCCGAGGACGGCCAGACGG
>JAPUJL010000003.1 GCA_027296185.1 SAR324 cluster bacterium
GTGGTGGTGACGGAGAGCGTGTTCGCCATCCCCGGGCTGGGGCGGCTGACGGTGGATGCGATCCTCCGCCGCGACTATCCGGTGATCCAGGGGGTCATTCTGGTCTTCTCCTCCGCCTACGTGTTCGTGAACCTCGTGGTCGACCTGACCTACACGTTCCTGGACCCACGAATTCGGTATTGACTCCCGAATTCGAAGAGTAAAGCTGGCGATGAACGACGATCGAGGGCGAAGCATGAGTCAATTGCGTGCAGGGAGCCGGGCTCATTGCCAGGGCGTGAAGGAGGACAGCATCCCCCTTCCCGCCTGGGGCGAATTCCGATCGGAAGCCAAATGGTAGAAGCCGAAATACTGGGAGTGCCGGATTCCCGCGCCGCGGCCACGGGCGCCGCCGGATGGCTACGGCTGCTGCGCCGCAACCCCACGCTCATCGCGGGCGGGCTAATCCTCGTGGTGATGGTGATCCTCGCCGTGGGCGCGCCGGGGTTCACCGGGTTCGATCCCATGGAGTTGAGCCCCATCGACCGGCTGCGGGCGCCCTCCAGTGAGAACTGGTTCGGCACGGACATGCTGGGGCGGGACATCTTCAGCCGCACCATCCACGGCGGGCGCATCTCCCTGCAGATCGGCCTGTTCGTGGCGGCGATCAGCACGGTGCTGGGCCTGTCCATCGGACTGCTCAGCGGGTACAGCCGCCTGGCGGACGGGGTGGTGATGCGGATCATGGACGGCATGATGGCCATTCCGGCGATCCTGCTCGCCATCGCCCTCATTGCCGTGATGAGCGCCAGCGTGCAGAACGTGATCGTCGCCCTGACCATCCCGGAAATTCCCCGGGTGGTGCGGCTGGTGCGGGCCCAGGTGCTCAGCCTCCGCGAGCAGGTCTACGTCGAGGCCGCCCGGGCTGCGGGCGCGAGCCCTCTGCGGATCGTGGCGCGCCACATTCTGCCCAACACCCTGGCGCCCCTGATCGTCCAGGCCACCTACATCGCCGCGTCGGCGGTGATCTTCGAGGCCTACCTCAGCTTCCTCGGGGCGGGCACGCCGCCGGAGATTCCCAGCTGGGGCAACGTGATGGCCGAAGGCCGCATTTACGTACAGATCGCCTTTTGGATTATCCTCTTCCCCGGGCTGTTCCTGGCGTCGACCGTTCTGGCGATCAACATGGTGGGCGACGGCCTGCGCGACAACCTGGACCCGCGGGTGGCCCGGCGGCTGTGAACTGCGCGACGCCGTGCGCCGGCACCTCGGGCGGCGTCATGTCATGCTGAGCGAAGCGAAGCATCTGACCGTCGAGACCTTTCGCTTCGCTCAGGGTGACAACGAGGCTCGGCCTGCGCGACAACCTGGACCCGCGGGTGGCCCGGCGGCTGTGAATTCGCATTTCCGCGAGGGGGAATATCGAAACGCACGAGGTGAAGTGAGATGAGCAAATTCAATCCCGGCGACCCCTTTCCGCAACTGAAGGGCTTCTCCGTCGACCACGACATGATCGAGCTGCCCGGCGCGCTGCCGGAGGGGCACTACGGCATCGTCCTGGCCTACCGCGCCCACTGGTGACCCTACTGCAGCCGGCAGTTGGCCGACTTCCAAGCGCATCTCGAGGAGCTGACCGGGCTGGGGGCGAGCGTCTACGCCCTGAGCACCGACTCCACCGAGCACGCCCGGGGCACCGTCAAGGAGCTGGGGCTGACCTTTCCCGTGCTGTACGGCATGGACGGCCCGGCCACGGCGGGACTGCTGGGCGCCTATTACGAGAAGCGGCGCAATCTCATCCAGCCCGCGAACTTCCTGATTGCGCCGGACCGCACCATCGCCGCGGTGAGCAACGCCTCCGGCCCCATCGGGCGCTTCGTGGCCGAGGACGCCGTCCGCTTCATCACATTCCTGCAGAAGAAAGCCGCCGATGCCGAAGCGAAATCCGCCGAGGCGGCGGCGGGGAAATGAACGGGGCGAATATGGACTGGAGCGGCGCCTCGCCGCGCTGCCCTGCAATGGAACCGAAACGATTGGAGCCCCGATGATCGACCTGTATTCCTGGAAAACCTCCAACGGCCGCAAGCTGGGGATCATGCTGGAGGAGTTGGGCATCCCCTACAAGGCGCACCCGATCGACATCGGCGCGGGGGATCAGTTCACGCCGGAGTTCACCCAGCTGAATCCGAACCAGAAGATTCCGGCGATGGTGGACAGCGACGGGCCCGGCGGAAAGCCGATCACCCTGTTCGAGTCGGGGGCGATGCTGATCTACCTGGCCGAAAAGACGGGCCGGTTCCTCCCCCAGGATCCTCGCAAGCGCTACGAGACGATCCAGTGGCTGATGTTCCAGATGGGCGGCATCGGGCCGATCTTCGGGCAGGTGCACCACTTCAAGCGCGCCGCGAAGGAGCAAGTGCCCTACGCCCTGGAGCGGTACGGCACGGAATGCCGGCGGCTGTACGGCGTGCTCGACGGGCGGCTGGCCGATCATCCCTACCTGGCCGCGGACGAGTACACCATCGCCGATATCGCCACCTATCCCTGGGTGCTGCGCCATCCGTGGCAGGAGGTGGAGCTCGGCGACTTCCCCAACGTGAAGCGGTGGTTCGACGAAATCTCGGCCCGGCCCGCCGTCCAAACGGGGATCGAGATTCCATAGAGCGCCGGACAGGGCGGCCGGCGGCCCAGGTCATGCTGAGCCCTGCTCTGAAAGAAGTCGAAGGGGAAGCGAAGCATCTCAAAGATGCGGGCCGCTTACCGTTGTCGAGACGGCTGAGTCGAGATTCCTCGCTTCGCTCGGAATGACAATATGCGGTGCTGCTGGAAGTTGAGGAAATCGGAACCGGGGCCAGTGTTGTCATTCGTGGCGGACCGTTTCATGATCGAGGCGGCATCCGGCCCCGCCGGCACCCCAGCAACAGCC
>JAPUJL010000030.1 GCA_027296185.1 SAR324 cluster bacterium
TCACGTAGCGGCTCAGCATCAACGCTTCCTGTCCCAATGAACTTACCTTGGATGATATACACTGTGCTGTTATCATCATCGACAACGATAGCATCTATTTGTTTGTCGTCTGGCCCATCAGTAACATCTTCTTTAGTTTCTATCATATCGCGACCATGAATCTGGGACACATACCACGCCACAAAACGCTGGCCGTCATTTGCATAATTCTGTTGGTAGTATGATTGCTGAATTTCACTCTTGATTTTATCATACATAACTGATCCTCAGACAAATAGATGCTAAAAAATTACCGCATGGCCTTTCACGCGCCATCCGCCTCGTTCGCCATCAAAGTCCTTATCGGCGTTGTGCCAGGGGGCATAGTCATTGACGTTGTGACTTACGGATATTCGCACCAACTCGTAGCTCCCCATTTTTGGTTGAACCCAATGCCAGTATTTGCACAATGATTGTGATAGGCAGAATTTTGCCGCGTGAAATCTACCCAAGGATGCGTAAAATATAAAGCGGGGGATCGGATCTGAAACCGGACTTGCCCGGGTCGATCCTCGTGCGCTCCATGTGTGACTCGATCGCCGCCGAGGCCAGCTGGTCCGCAGTCAACCGCCGCAACGCGCCGCCGAGCCCTCCCACCGCCGCCCGCAGCGGACTCACGATCGCCGCCTGTCTCATGGCCTGTCGACCCATTCACCGCTCTCCTCCTTCGGAAGCGCCCTCGGGCGCTCCGGTGTACCCCCGGTGCCGCTCCGGTGCCGTTCAGATGGCACCGGATTGGCGCAATTGGGCGATGTCGTCCTTGGAGTAGCCGAACTCCTCGAGCACGGCGTCGGTGTCGGCGCCCTTCTCCGGGGCGGCGGTGCGCACCCCGCCCGGCGTGCGTGAGAGGGCGACGGGCTGGTTGACCAGTTGCAGATCGCCCAGCGCCGGGGAGGTCACGGCGCCGGCCATGCCCAGGTGCTGCACCTGGGGGTCGGCGAATACCTGATCCAGGGAATAGATCGGACCGCAGGGCACCCCCGCCTCGTTGAGGAGCTCGATCCATTCCGCTCCGGGCTTCCGGCTCAGGTACTCCTCCAGCGCGGCGTTGAGGGGGGCGCGGTTGGCCGAGCGGCTGTCCGGATCTCCGTAGCGCGGATCTTCCGCCAGTTGCCCGGCGCCCAGGGCTTCGCACAGCCGCTTGAAGATGTGGTTGCCGCTTGCGGCCACGTTGATGTGGCCGTCGGCCACGCGGAAGACACCGGTGGGAATGCTCGTGGGGTGGTTGTTGCCCGCCTGGGGCGGCACCTCGCCGTCGATCAGCCAGCGCGCCGCCTGGAAATCCATCATGGCGATCATCGCCTGCAGCAGCGAGGACTGCACCCATTGCCCCTCGCCGGAGGCTTCCCGCTCCAGCAGGGCCACCAGGATGCCCTGGGCCAGGTACAGCCCGGCGGAGAGGTCGGCCACGGGGATGCCCGCGCGCACGGGGCCCTGCCCCGGCAGGCCGGTGACGGACATCAGCCCGCCCATGCCCTGGGCGATCTGGTCGAAGCCGGGGCGGTCGCCGTAGGGGCCGTCCTGGCCGAAGCCGGAGATGCTGCCCAGCACGATGCGCGGGTTGAGCGCCCGCAGGGTCTCGTAGTCCACCCCCAGCCGATGCTTCACAGCCGGCCGGAAGTTTTCCACCACCACGTCCGCCCGCTCCACCAGCCGCCGGAAGACCGCGTTGCCCTCGGGCGCCTTGAGGTTGAGCGTGATCGCCGACTTGTTGCGGTGCAGGTTCTGAAAGTCGGAGCCGTGACGGGCGCTTCCGGCGATGCCGCCGTCGCCGCCCGAGGGCTGCTCGATGCGGATCGCCCGCGCGCCCCAGTCGGCCAGTTGACGCACGGCGTTGGGCCCGGCCCGGGCATGGGTCAGGTCGAGCACCAGAAAGCGGGACAAGGGGAGAGCGCCGTTGGGTGCCATCGCGGAAGTTCCGGTGAATTGAGGGATTGGGCGGGGTTGCCGCTAGCTGTAGTCGATGGGGGTGCCGTGCCAGCCGGCCTCCTGCTTGCTCCAGTACAGATCGCGCAGCCGCCCGGTGATCGGACCCGGCGCCCCGCCACCCACCGGCTGCCCGTCGACGCGGGTGATGGGCACGATCCCCCCGGCCGTGCTGGACAGGAAGACCTCCTCCGCTTCCCGCAGGGCCTGGGCAGGCAGGGGCGCGGCTTCCAGCGCGATCCCGCACTCTTCGCAGAGTTCCATCACGGTGCGGCGGGTGATCCCCTCCAGCATGCCCGCATCGGGCGTGACCACGCGCTCCCCGTTGACCACGAAGATGTTGAAGCCCGGCCCCTCGGTGACGTTGCCGGCGCCGTCGACCAGCACCGCGGTTTCCCCGCCCCGCTCGAAGGCCTCGAACAGCCCCCGGGTGAAGTCGCCCCAGTGGAAATTCTTGAACACCGGATTGACCGATTGGGGCGGGATGCGCTGCACCGAGCTGACGATCAGGTGCAGTCCCCGCTTCCGCTGCTCCTCGTCGGCGATCCAGATGAACGGCACGGCGAAGGCATAGAAACGGCTCTCCGCGTCGCGCGGATCCCGCGACCCCACCGGCGGCCAGCCGCGGGTGCAAATCATCTCCACGTAGGCGTCTCGCAGCCGCGCCAGCCGGACGCATTCGGACAGGATTTCGCCGATCGCCTCCCGGGTATGGGGCAGCGGGAGCCGCAGACCCTCCGCGCTCCGCTCGAAGCGCTCCAGGTGATCCTCCAGCCGGAAGAACCGCCCCTTCCAGACGTGCACCACGTCGTAGGTGCAGTCGGAATGGAGAAAGCCCCAATCGAGGATCGGCATCCGCGCCTCGGCCATGGGCACGTATTTCCCGTCCACGAACGCCGCGCCGGCGGCGTAGGGATTCTCCGGGGGGGGCGCCGATTCGCTCATATCGATCGCGTGTCCGTGTGCCGCCGGGCCGCCACTCCCCGACCGCGTGGGACGTTGCGCCGCTCCAGCGGGTTGCCAAACATTG
>JAPUJL010000300.1 GCA_027296185.1 SAR324 cluster bacterium
CGACGCCGCTGAAGCGGTTCGCGACGCCCGAGGACACGGCCGCGGCGGTGGCCTTTCTCGCCTCCGGCGACGCCGCCTTCACCACCGGGCAGACGATCCTGGTGGATGGCGGCTACACGCTGAAGTAATCCCGCCCGCCGCCCACTTCGCATCCCGTCATGCCGAACCTCCATCCCCTCCGGACCCTGCTGGCCCGCACCGCATGGGGGCTGCTGTTGCCCCTGCTGCTCCTGCTGGGCCCACTGGGTCCGCTGGACCCGGCCGGGGCACCGGCGCAGACCCAGGCCGATCCCGAGCGCGGCGCGGCCCTGCGTCAGGTGCCGCGGGTTACGGCGGAGCGGGGCATGGTGGTGGCGGCCAATCCCCACGCCAGCCGGGCGGGCCTGGAGATGCTCCGCGCCGGGGGCAACGCGGTGGACGCCCTGATCGCCGCCCACTTCGTGCTGAACGTGGTGGAGCCCCAGTCCTCCGGCATCGGCGGCGGGGGGTTCCTGCTGCTGCATCTCGCCGAGCGCGGCGAGACCGTGACGGTGGACGGGCGGGAGGAGGCGCCCGCCGCCGCGAATTCCGCGCTCTTCCTGCGCCCGGATGGAACCCCGGAGCCCTTCTACCCGGACCGCATCACGGGCGGCCGGGCGGTGGGCGTCCCGGGGCTGCTCAGCGCACTGGAGAAGGCCTCCCGGCTTTACGGGCGGCTGCCCCTGGCGGATTTGCTGGCGCCCGCCATCCGGTTGGCCGAGGCGGGCTTTCCGGTGTCTCCGCGGCTGGCCATGCTGCTCGAGCAACAGCAGGAGCGGCTGGCCCAGTTTCCGGCCACCCGGGCTGCGTTCTTCCGGGCGGACGGAACTCCGTTGCGGGAAGGCGATCTATTGCGCCAACCCGATCTGGCCGCGACCTTCCGCACCATCGCCCGGGAGGGCAGCATTCCCTTCTACCGGGGCGACATCGCCCGGGATATCGTAGCGGCGGTGCGCCAGGCTCCCGTACGGCCCGGGGGCATGACCCGCACCGACCTCTCCGCCTACGAGGCACCGTTGCGGGCGCCCGTCCGGGGCACCTACCGGGGGCACACGATCGTCGGCATGGGTCCGCCCAGCTCCGGCGGTGCGACGGTGATCGAGTTGCTGCAGCTGTTGGAGACCCAGGGGCCGCCGCCCCACCGGCCCCTTTCCGCGGAATCGGCTCACCGCTTCGCCCAGGCGGCGCGGCTGGCCTACGCGGACCGGGGGCGCTATATCGCCGACGCCGACTTCGTGACCTTCCCCCTGGCGGGGCTGCTGGATCCGGGCTACGCCCGCCGGCGTGCCGAGGCGCTGGACTGGGTGGGACCGCTGGTGCCGGTGGAGCCGGGGCTGCCCGCGGGCGCGCAAACCGGGCGGCTGGGCACGGCGCCCCATCGCGAGTCCAGCTCGACCACCCACCTGGTGGCGGTGGACGCCGAGGGCAACGTGGCCGCCGCCACGTCGAGCATCGAGCAGGCCTTCGGCAGCGGAATGGTGGTGCCGGGCCGGGGCTTCTTCCTCAACAACGAGCTGACCGATTTTAGCCCCCGGCCCGTGGATGGCAAGGGGCGGCCCATCGCGAACCGGGTGGAAGGGGGCAAGCGCCGGCGGCACACGGCCCTGGACATTCCCCGCTCCCTGGGCGGCAAACGCCCCCGGAGCAGCATGGCGCCGACCCTGGTACTGCGGGAGGGCCGGCCGCTGATGGTCATCGGCTCGCCGGGCGGATCGCGCATCATTCAATACGTCGCTTGGACGGTGCTGCTGACCCTCGATTACGGCATGGATTTGCAGGCGGCCATCGACTTCCCCCATTTCACCCACCTGTTCGGCAAAACCTTTCTGGAACCCGGATGGGACCGCCCGGCCTTGGTGCAGCGATTGGAGGCGCTCGGCCACGACATCGTCGTGCGGGAGCAGAACAGTGGCCTGCACGGCATCTGGATCGATCCGGCCACCGGCCGCCTGCACGGGGGCGCCGACCCCCGCCGGGAAGGCCTCCCCATGGGATATTGACCGGCGCGCTCCGGCCGCCGCGGGACCCCATCGCTGGCCCCGGGCGGCAATGGCCAATCGGATGCGCTATAGTAGGCCGCCATGAATACCCAAAGCGAACCGCGAAACCTGACCGTCTACCGGGCCGCCGAGAAGCTGCGCCGCGGCGAACTGACCGCCGAGGCGCTCGCCACCTCGTGCATGGAACGCATCCAGGCCCGCGACGAGGAGCTGCAGGCATGGGTTCACGTGGACGTGGACGGTGCCCTGAAAGCCGCGCGGCACCTGGACCGGGAAGCCCGGGAGCAGCGCTGGCATGGCCCGCTGCACGGAATTCCGGTGGGCATCAAGGACATCATCGACGTGGAGGGGCTGGAGACCCGGGGCGGAACCGAGGCCTATCCGGCCCGCATCGCCGAAGCCGATGCGGAAGCCGTCGACCGCCTGCGCAAGGCCGGCGCCGTCGTCCTGGGCAAGACCGTCACGACGCCCCTCGCCTATCTCGATGCGCCGCCAACCCACAATCCGTGGAATCTGGCCCACACCCCCGGCGGTTCCAGCTCCGGCTCGGCCGCGGCGGTGGCCGACCGCATGTGCATGGCGGCGCTGGGCACGCAGACGGGCGGCTCGGTGCTGCGCCCCGCGGCGTTCAACGGGATCGTGGGGTTCAAGCCCACCTATGCCGGGATCCCCATGGCGGGCATCATCCCGGCGGCGTGGCAGTTCGATACCCTGGGTACCTTCACCCGCCGGGTAGAGGATGCCCAACTGCTCTGGCACGTGCTGCGCTGGGAACGGCCGGTGGATTGGCAGGCCACCCGGAACAAGCTGCCGCCCGCGGCGGTGCCCCGGGCTCCGAGCCGGGTGTGGCGGGTGCGGGGGTTCTTCGAGAAGGAAGCCGAGCCGGAGGCGGTGGCCGCCCTGGACGAGGTGCTGAGCCGGATGGCAAAACACGGCGTGGAGATCGTCGAGGGTCCGTTGCCCGAGAGCTTCACCGGAATCCACGACGCCCACATCGCCATCCTCTCCTCGGAGACAGCCGCCTTCAACCTCCGCGCCTACGAGCGGGACGCCTCGGCGTTTCCGCCGAAGCTCTCCATGCTGATCCGGGACGGCCTGAACGTCCCCGCCGTCCGTTACGTGGAAGCCCGGCGGCAGCGGCTGCTGTTTCAGGCGGAAATCGATGCGCTGCTGGCGGGCGTGGATGTGGCGGCCATGCCCCCCGCCGCCGGCCCGGCCCCGCGGGATCTCACCACCACGGGCAGCGCCTCGTTCAACTCCCCCTGGTCCCTGTGCGGCGTGCCCACGATTTCCATCCCCGTGCGGCTGTCGGAAGGCGGCGTTCCCCTCGGCGTGCAACTGATCGCCCGCGAGGATCACGAGGAAGCGTTGCTTTCGGTCGCCGGCTGGCTGGAAAGCCTGATCAACTTCAACCAGGCCCCGGGCGAATAGCGGCCCCCAAAACGGCTCCCCGTCGAAGTTCCGTTCCGCGCCTCGCCCCAGGCTGACCGCGGCGGACGGAAATTCCCCCGCGCCGCCGCTATTCGTGGACGTTTTCCAACACCATGAGCCGGTCGGATTGGGTCTGCAGCACCAGCACGTCGTCCCGGCCGCCCCCGTCCAGATCGGT
>JAPUJL010000301.1 GCA_027296185.1 SAR324 cluster bacterium
TCGAGATAGACCACCAGAGAGCCGGCTCCGAGCAGGCCGAAGATCAGCACCAGGATCGGAGTGAAACAGCACAGCGCAGCGATTCCCGTCCCGACCCCGCCGATCCACAGCCATTTGTTACTCCGCTTTTCGTTCATCGCCTTCGTTACTCCCGAGTTCCGCGCGCACCGGCGTTTCCGAGCCTACCGAAACCCAGTCCGATGCTCCCGCTGATGGGACGTGACGCTGCCTGGCCATGGCGCCGGGCCGAACCTTAACCGAGCGGCCGGCCCAGCCCCGCGCAATTGCGCCAAGTCCGCCCCGCGCCCCGCGCCGCATGAAGCCACATTGGCCGTCGATGGCCACGGCAGGTAGTGAGCCGATCCCCTGTTCCTTGGCCCGCGCCGCGACTCCGGTATCGTTCATGTCGAGCACCGTCACTTCGCAGGAGTCGCAAGCCGTCCGCGCACCTGCTCAATGAGCTCGTGGCAGACCGAACAGCCCACGCCGAAAATGTCGATGTTTCGCGGTGTCATCTCGTTCTCCTCGGATACCTCGATTCCCGATCCGATTCCGTTCGATTCGCCACCGCCGATTCCGGACTCCGCGACCCCAGGCGATGGGACCGCACCGGTTCCGCTACGGCGCGATCCAGCGCAGCGAGGCGTGCTCGGTCAGTGCATAGAATACCGTCTGCCCGTCGCGGCGGCTGGAAACCACCCGGTTCGATTTCAGGCGAGCCAAGTGTTGCGACACCGTGGAGGTCGTGGTGCCGAGAATGTCGCGCAGGTCGCAGACGCAGACCGACCCTTCGTCCCTCAGGATGCGGAGAATCTTGAGCCGCAGCGGATGGCCGAACACCGAGTGCCACTCGGCCTCTTCCTCCAAATCGGGCGCGAACTCGTAATCCTCCCGCAGGCGGTCGATGGCTTCCGGTTCCAACGTCGGGCCCACGCAGTGCATCGGCGATCCTCTCCGCTTTCCAACCGTTCGAGTTTTTAGATTTATCTAAATGATCATAGCACCCGAGTGCTGTCAAGAAAACCCAAGTGCTGGGCGTTGGGGTACGGACCGAAGTTTTTCGCCAAATACCCGCGCCAGCGTGGGCCGCGACACAGATTTGCGATGATTTCCTTTCGTAGTATGCTAGAAGGAGTCGTAATTGGAGCGCTCCCCGAAGCGGGGGATGCGGAGGGCGAGCAATACATATTTCCCTGGAATGCGAGGATGGCCGATTTTCGGAAAAAGCGCGAATGGGAATTGCCGGCATCCACGGCGACCCGCGAGTCCGCGTACTGGGGCCGGAGGGATTTCATCAAGGTGGCCGGATTGGCCACGATCGGTGTGGCGGGGCTGGCCTACAGCCAGTTGGGCGCGACTTCGACCCCGATGATGGAGGAGATTGCGCGGCTGCCAAAGCTGGATGCGCCCGGAAACGAGAAGTATCGAGTGCACGGCGATATGACGAAGGAATCGGTGGCGGCGCGGTACAACAATTTCTACGAGTTTAGCCGTTACAAGGACGACGTCTGGGAACACGCCCGCGACTTTCAACCCTACCCCTGGCAGCTGGAGGTGGGGGGCCTGGTGAATCGGCCCCGCACCTACGACGTCGACGAGCTCGTCCGGCGCATGCCGCTCGAGGAGCGCATCTACCGGTTTCGCTGCGTCGAGGCGTGGTCCATGGTGGTGCCCTGGATCGGCTTTCCCCTGAGCGCGTTGCTGAAGGAGGTGGAGCCCACCTCTCAAGCCAAGTACGTCAAATTCACCACCTTCTTCGACCCGGAAGTGGCGCCGCGGCAGCAGGAGGGCAACTGGTACAGCAGCGAGCCCTGGCCCTACACCGAAGGGCTCACCATCGCCGAGGCGGCGAACGAGCTAACGATGCTCTCGGTGGGCATCTACGGCCACGTGCTGCCCAAGCAGCACGGCGCGCCGATCCGGCTGGTGGTGCCGTGGAAGTACGGTTTCAAGAACATCAAGTCGATCGTGAAGATCGAGCTCGCCGCGAAGCGGCCCGAGACCTTTTGGAACACCCTCGCGCCCAACGAGTACGGCTTCGTATCCAACGTCAATCCCAAAGTGCCCCACCCGCGCTGGTCCCAGGCGAACGAGCGGGTGATCTGCACTGTCCAGCGCCAGCCGACCCTGCTTTACAACGGCTACGCGGCCCAGGTGGCCCACCTCTACGCCAAAACCTGATCCTCCGCGTCCCAGGGCCGCACCCGGATTTGCCCCAGGCCCTCATCTCCGTGGGAGCGCCCGGCGCGTGACCGGGCGGCGGCGGGATGGGCGCCGCCGGTCCCGTGCCGCCGGAGTCGTCCGTCCGGCAGGGGTGCGCTCGGCCGGAATGGGGTTGTGCGGGGTCGCCAGTGTGATAGCAAAATTTGAGGCTGCACCGCCCGGATTGTGGGATCGGCCCCCGCGCGGCGGTCCCCGGTTCCGCGACGCGCCTACCGATCTGGAGTTTCGATGCCCGACCTGCTGACCGACGTCCACGATTTCCCCCCCACGGCCATCCTGACCGACCGGGTACACCGGGTGCTGGGGCTGAACCCCTCCGCCTTCACCGGACCCGGCACCAACACCTACCTGGTAGGCGTGGGAGGCGGCGAACCGGTATTGATCGACACGGGCGCGGGAGTTCCGGCCTACCTGGAGCTGTTTCAGCGGCACCTGGGGGAAACGGGGGTCTCCGTGCCCCGGCGCTGCCTCCTGACCCATGTCCATCCGGACCACATCGGCGGCGTCGCCGGACTGCGGGAGCTCTATCCCGAGTTGGAGGTCTACAAGCACCCGTGGCCGGGCAAGGACGAGCGCTTTCCCGTGCCGATGCGGCCGCTCGCCGACGGCGACACCATCGAGGGCGAGGGCTATACCCTGCGCGCCGTGCACACCCCCGGCCACGCCCAGGACCACCTCTGCTACTACCTGGAGGAGGAGCGGGCGCTGTTTACCGGGGATGTGATCCTGGGGGTCGGCACCACGGTGATTCCTCTGGACGGGGGCGATCTGGGGGATTACCTGGATACCCTGCGGCGGTTGCAGACCCTGGACTTGGCGCGTATCTACCCGGGTCACGGCCCGCCCATCGACGCGCCCCAAGAGAAAATCGCCGAATACCTGGAGCATCGCCTGATGCGCGAGGCGCAGATCGTCGAGGAACTGCAGAGCGGCGTGAAGACCGTGCCGGAGATCGTGGCGTCCATTTACCGCAGCTATCCCGCCCACCTCCACGGCGCCGCGGGACAATCGGTGTTCTCCCACCTGCTCAAGCTGGAAAGGGAGGGCCGCGTCTCCGGGGACGAGGGCGATCCGCCGCGCTTCCAATTGACCGACGGCGGGGACGGCGGAGCCCGTAACGCGGGCCGGGGCGCATGAACGCGGCTCCCCTCACCAGTGCCGCCGGCATCGCCTGGGATCTGGGAGACCTCTACTCGGGCGAAGACGATCCCGCCATTGCCTCCGACCAGCAGCAGGCTCTCGGCCTGGCCCGGGCATTCGCCAAGGCGTACCGGGGCCGCGTGGCCGAGCTGGGCGCCGGGGAGCTGGCGGCGGCCCTCGCGGCGCTGGAGCGCATCTGGAGCCTCTCGCTACGGCCGCTTTCCTACGCCCAGCTGCGCTTCGCCGCGGATACCGGCACGGCACGGCACGGGGCGCTGCTTCAGGCCGCCCAGCAACGCCACAGCGAGGTGCGGGAGGAGGCGCTCTTCTTCGACCTGGAATGGCAGGCGCTGCCCGAGGCCCGCACGGCGGAATTGCTGGCGGAACCCGCCCTGGAGCACTACCGGCACTTCCTGGAAGGTTTGCGGTTACGCACCCCGCACATCCTAAGCGAGCCGGAGGAGCGCATCCTGGAGGTCAAATCCAACACCGGCCGCCAGGCGTTCTCGCGGCTGTTCGACGAGGTGGTGGGGGCGATCCGCTGCCATTTGCCCGATGGCGATGGCGATGTTGATGACGGGCGGGAGGCGAGCCTGCAGGAGGCGCTGGCCATGCTGCACGCCCCGGAACGGTCCGCGCGGCGCGGCGCGGCGGACGCGATTACCGCCTCGATGCTCAGCCAGCAGCGGGTGCTGACGTTCATCCTCAACACCCTGGTGCAGGAGCATGCCGACGAGGACCGCCTGCGCCGGATGCCCCACGCCATGCACGGCCGCAACCTGGACAACGAGATCGCACAGGAGAGCGTCGATGCCCTGCTGGCCGCCTGCGAGGCGAAGATGGGCATGGTGGCGCGCTACTACGAGCTCAAACGCCGCCTGCTGGGGCTGGAGCGGCTCTACGACTACGACCGCTATGCCCCCGTAGCCACGGACGGACCCGACTGTGCCTTCGGCGAGGCGCGGGACGTGGTGCTGGAGGCCTACCGCGACTTCGCGCCGGAAATGGCGGAAATCGCGGGCCGGTTCTTCGAACGGCGGTGGATCGACGCGGAACTGCGGCCGGGAAAGACCGGCGGGGCGTTTTGCGCGGCGACCCTGCCCGAGGTGCATCCCTACGTGCTGCTGAACTACACGGACACCCCGCGGGACGTGATGACCCTGGCCCACGAGCTGGGCCACGGAGTGCATCAATACCTCTCGCGGCCCAGGGGGTTGTTCCAATTCCAGACGCCCCTCACCACGGCGGAGACGGCCAGCACCTTCGGCGAAATGCTGGTCTTCCGCAGCCTGATGGCCCGCCAGACCGATCCCCGCGCCCGGCTGACGCTGCTCTGCGGCAAACTGGAGGATAGCTTCGCCACCATCTTCCGGCAGGCGGTGATGACCCGCTTCGAGCAGGGGCTGCACGCGGCCCGGCGCGAACGGGGCGAGCTGGACGCCACCGCCATCGGCGAATTGTGGATGGAGGCCAACCGGGCCATGTTCGGCGATTCGGTGGAGCTGACCGCGGGCTATGCCTCCTGGTGGAGTTACATCCCCCACTTCATCCACACCCCGTTCTACGTCTACGCCTACTGCTTCGGCGAACTGCTCGTGCTGGCGCTGCTACGCCGCTACGACGAGGAGGGTGCCGCGTTCGTGCCCAAGTATCTGGAGCTGCTCGCCGCGGGCAATTCCGATTCGCCGGTGGCACTGCTGGGGCGCATGGGGCTGGATATCGCCAACCCGGGCTTCTGGCAGACGGGCCTGGAGGTACTCGAGGAGATGGTCGCCCAGGCCGAAGCCCTCGGGCGGGAGCTGGAAGGGGGTTAGGCGATGCCCCGTGGCCCCGCGCCCGAGAAGGGCCTGCCGCCCCCGCCGCGGTTCGACCCGCCGGCACCCTGGCCGGTGGGCCCGGCCCGCTGGGAGTTCCGCACGCCCCTGGTGATGGGGGTGCTGAACGTGACCCCCGATTCCTTCTCGGACGGCGGATGCTACCTGGAGCCCGGCCGGGCGCTGGAGCGCGCCCGGCAGTTGGAGGCGGAGGGAGCGGATCTGATCGACGTGGGGGGCTCTTCCTCTCATCCGCGCGCCGAGCCCGTCACGGCCCAGACCGAACTGGAGCGGGTGGCCCCGGTGGTCGAGCGGCTGGCGCGGGAATCCGCCGTTCCCATCTCCATCGATACCACCCAGCCCGCCGTGGCGGAGGAATGCCTGCGGCTGGGGGCGCACCTGATCAACGACGTGAGCGGACTCACCTGCCTCGACATGGCTCAGGTGGCGGCGCGCCACGACGTGCCGCTGGTAGTCACCCACAATGGCTGGGCGCTCCCCGGGCGGCCCGCGGGCGAATCGTTGATGGCCGGACTGCAACGCTTCTTCCGGGAGCGGATCGCCCAGTTGGACGAGCTCCGGGTGCGGCGGGTGATCGTCGACCCCGGTTACGGATTCGGCAAGACGCTGGAGGAGAACCTCGCCCTGCTCCGCTCGCTGAACGGGCTGCGGAGCCTGCAACGGCCGGTGCTGATCTGCACCTCCCGCAAGGGTTCCCTGGGCCGCATCGTGGGGGAGCCCGACCCCCGCGAACGGCTGGGGGCGACCCTCTCCACGAGCCTCTTCGCCGCGTTCCAGGGGGCCGCGATGATCCGTGTCCACGACGTCAAGCCCTTCCGCCAGGCGCTGCAGGCCTGGCAGGCGGTCAAGGCCGCGCCGCGGGAGATTTGACCCGCCGTTACCGGAACGTGCCTGGACGCGCCCGGGGAACGCCCTGTGCATTCCGGAGGGGAAGAATCCGGCCCATGGGGAGCGGCCCGGTGCCCCTCCCCACGATCTTCCCGGACTTCCACCGGCCGCCGATCCGAACTCGGCATTCCGAGCGCAGCGAAGAATCTCAGCGATTTTCCATGACCCGCCCGATCGCCATCTGCTCGATGCTCCTCCTGCTCGCGGGATCCTCGGCGACCGGCGCCGCCGACGCCATGGAGCAGCGGGAGCTCCACCATCCCGATGGCTCCCTGCGCGCCCAATGGGCGGTGCGGATCACCGAGGAGGGCCAGGAGTTGCGCCACGGGCGGTTCGTCCGCTACCACCCCAACGGCCAGCCCGCGCTGGTGGCCTGGTACCAGGCCGGAGAGCCCACCGGCGAGTGGCGCTGGTGGGACGAGCGGGGCCGGTTTCTGCGCTCGGTGGAGCACCAGTTCGGCGACGCCATCCCCAAAGCCGGCGAGGCGTTCACCCGCCCCACCATCGCCTTCACCCGCCCCGACGGCCGCAAGACCTCCGAAGGGTTGCTGAAGCACGACCAGCCCCACGGGCTCTGGCACTTCTGGTACCGGGACGGATCGCCCCGGGCGGAGGGGACGTACCTGACGGGGGTTCCCGACGGGCGCTGGATCTTCTTTTACCCG
>JAPUJL010000302.1 GCA_027296185.1 SAR324 cluster bacterium
TAAATATCCGACAGATACATCTGCAGCGGGTCTTCGATCTTCTCGCCGAGCTTGAACGCGGGAGTCGGCATCACGGGGGTCACAATCAGGTCCACCTCCTGGAAGGCCGCATCAAAATCACGCCGGATCAAGGTCCGGACCGCTTGCGCCTTGCCATAATAGGCCTCGTAGTAGCCGGCGCTCAGGGTATACGTGCCCAGCATGATCCGCCGCTTCACTTCCGGGCCGAAGCCCGCCTCCCGGGTGGCCTTGTACATGGCCTCCAGCCCTTGCTCCGAGCCGGTGCGCAAGCCGTAGCGCACGCCGTCGTAGCGGCCCAGGTTGGAGCTGGCCTCGGCGGGGGCGAGAATGTAGTAGACCGCGATGGCGTATTCCAGATGGGGCAAGGACACCTCCACCAGCTCGGCGCCCAGGTCTTCCAGGGTCTTCAGGTTTTCGGCGAATTGGCGGCTCACCTCCGGGTCCAGGTCTTCCTGCGCTTGGACTTCCCGGATCAGCCCCACCTTGCAGCCCTTGAGGGAGCCGTTCAGCGCCTCGGTGAACCGGGGCACGGGCCGGTCCGCCGACGTGGCGTCGCGGGGGTCGACGCCGCTGATGGCCTCCAGCAGGATCGCCGCGTCCGTCACGTCCCGGGTGATCGGCCCGCCCTGATCCAGTGAGCTGGCGAAGGCGATCATCCCGTAGCGGCTCACCCGCCCGTAAGTGGGCTTGAGGCCCACCACCGAGGTG
This sequence comes from SAR324 cluster bacterium, assembly GCA_027296185.1. Lineage (GTDB taxonomy): Bacteria > SAR324 > SAR324 > SAR324 > JACQKK01 > JAPUJL01. Next base: position 730 of record JAPUJL010000302.1, read on the forward strand.
AAGCTGGCCGGCTGACGAATCGAGCCGCCCGTATCCGTCCCGATGCCGGCCAGCGCCTCGCCCGCCGCCACGGCCGCGGCGGTGCCCCCGGAGGAGCCCCCCGGCACCCGCTCCCGGTCCCAGGGATTGCGGGTGGGGCCGAACGCCGAGTTCTCGGTGGAGGAGCCCATGGCGAACTCGTCCATGTTGTTCTTGCCCACGAGGTTGAGCCCGTGGGCCTTCAGCCGTGCGACCACCGTGGCGTCGTAGGGCGGCACGAATGGCTCCAGAATCCGGGAGCCGCAGGTGGTGGGCACCCCCTTGGTGCAGAAGATGTCCTTCAGTGCGAGGGGCATCCCCTCGATGGGCGAAAGGGCTTCGCCCTTGGCCAGCTTCGAGTCGGCGGCTTTGGCGCCCGCGTCCAGCCCGTCCAGGGTCAGGGTGATGTAGGCGTGTACGTCCGGCTCGACCGCCTCGATCCGCGCCATGACCGATCGTGCGATCTCTTCCGTCGTGATCTCCTTGTCCAGCCGCCGCCGGTGGAGTTCGTGGATGGGGGTGTCGCACAGTTCCATGGATACGCTAGCCGATGGAGCGGAGGGCGGGTTGGGGATGGGACGGTGGAATCGCCTGTGGAAAGGCGGCCTGGGTGGCCCACGGCCGGCCGATCGGGATGCGGCTCGGTTACGTTAATTGAGGGTCAGCCGGGAGAGCAGGTACTTCTCGTCGACGATCACCACGCGGTAAAGCCACGAGCGGATCACGCGGATGGCCAGGCCGTTGGGCCACGATTCGGGATAGAGCGGCACGCCCTCCTTGGGTTGCACCACCTTGAAATTGGCCTCGGTCAGCTTGAGCCGCCGGGGGTTGGCGGGCAGGTGCAGGGCCAGCAGCCGCGAGCGGTCGCGCATCATGTAGGTCATCCCGCTGCCGGTCATGACCACGTGATCCTCCTGCAGAAATCCCGGCACGTCGAGCAGCCGCCCTTCCTTGCCGGTCTCCGGATCCTCGAAGCTCCAGATGGTGAGGTCGTCGTTGACCGGCCGCAGCCGGAACCCGGTCAGGGAGGACACCCGGTCGAAGGGCTCGCGGAAGATGCCGATGTAGAAGTCTCCGATGCGGTGGATATCCAGCCGATTGTTCCGCGCCGGCATCCCCTGCGCCGAAGGCTGCGGGTGGGCGGGGGTGCTTTCGCTTTTCGGGTTCGTCGCCAGGGGTGTCACCGGTTCGAGGGATTCGCGGGAGCGGCGATCGGCCAGGTCATTCGGGCCGCTCCGGAGGGGGGGCGCCGGGGGGCTGCTCCGCGGGCGGACCCGCCAGATACCACAATTTGAAGTACCGGAACCAGAAATCGATGCTGTCCACGGCGACCACGATAAATCCGGGCCACCCGTCCAGGAACGCCCCCTTGGTCACGTAGCGCCGCAGGAAACGGCTCAGCGGCTTGGAAACGAGATATTGCAGCGCCAGCCGCGCCCCGGGCCGCACCCCCTCCCGCGCCATCAGCTCGGCGTTGAACGTCGAGTAAAAGTCCATCTTGCGGATGGCCTCCTGGGGCGACTCGCAAGGGTAGTGGTTCATGGCCTCGCGGAGCCGTCCCACGGCCCCGTCCACTTCCAGCTTCTCGTGGACGTGGCGGCAGGCGAAGCGTGCCTTGCCCCTGCGGAACAGCCGCAGCTGGGCGTCCGGGTACTGCCCACCGTGCTTCAGCCACCGCCCAAAGTAGTGGTTCCGCCGGGGAAGCGCAAAGGCAATTTCCGCCGGGTCGGCGGCGACAGTGCGGCGAATCTCCTCCCCGAGGGCCTCTGGGACGGTCTCGTCGGGATCGAGGTAGAAGATCCAATCGGTGGTGGCCTGCTCGAACCCGTAGGTTTTGTTCACGTTGAGGTTGGTGTTGTTGGGCCGGCTGAACACGTGGGGGGTGAACCGCCGGGCAATCTCGAGGGAGCCGTCCGAACTCTCGCAATCGACATAGACCAACTGATCCGCCCACCGCACGCTCTCCAGGCAGCGTTCCAGTTGATGCCCGTTGTTGTGACCGATGATGGAAAAGGCGATCGTCGCCATTCGGATTCATCCCTGATCGGGCGCATCGGCCCCACCCGCACCGCGGATCGGCGGGCGGGCGGGCGGGCCGGAGCCGGAGTGCTGCAGCAGGAGGCTCAGCGCCCGGCGGAATTGCCAGCGATGATACCAACGGGTGCCCTTTACCGGAAGTCTCCGCAGGCGCAGCGGTGGCACCCCCCGGTTCGATCCCCGCTCGGTGGTCACGGCGATGCGGTACCCGGCGGCCGCGGCGGCGCTGACCACCCCATCCGAATGGGCGCCGAACGGGTAGGCCAGGGACACCACGTCCTGGCCGCTCACCCTTTCCAGCAGCGCCTTGGACTGCACCAACTGCTCGGTCAGCGGCGCCTGGCCCAACTGGTCCGCGTGAACGTGATCCATCAGGTGGGAGCCGAATTCGATGCCGCCCTCCGCCATCTCCCGCACCTCCGCTTCGGTAAGCAGTTCGGCGGGTGTTGCGTCCTCGCTTTCCGGCCAGACGACCCCCGACTTGCCCAGGCCGCCCGCCACCGGAAAGACCACCGCCGGAATGCCGTGGCGCCGCAGCACCGGGTAGGCGTGACGGTACACGTCGCGGTAGCCGTCGTCGAAGGTCAGCGCCACCGGCGGCGGACCGGCGGCGGGCGCTGCCTCGCCGAACTGCCTGAGGGTCGTGAAGCGCACCCCCCGCCCGCGGAGCCAGGCGATCTGCCAGGCGAAATGGGCGGGTGTGACGTACAGGCCGCGGATGGGCGTGCCCCGGGGCGACACCGCCACGTGATGGTAGGTGAGGACGATCAGCTCCCGATCCAGAGGGTCCATGTCCACCGGTGCCGAAGGGCGTCCCTGGCTCCGTTCGCGGCCGGGCTGCCCGGCCGGGTCCGGTTCACCTGGAGAGCAGGCGTTCCAGC
>JAPUJL010000303.1 GCA_027296185.1 SAR324 cluster bacterium
GCCGGCCAGGAGCAGACCCGCCACCATCGCGGCGGTGGCAACCCTCACCGCGGCCCCCAATGCTGACCACCGCCCCCATCCGCCGGGGCGGAGCCCCGCACCCGGGACCCGCCGTCCCTCGCGCCGTAGACCGGCGCTCATGCGGTTGTTCATGACGATCCTCGCAACGAACGGATTAGGAAGAACAGGCCCAGCCCCACTAGCGCCGCGCCGACCACCCACAACAACCCGCCCACGAGCCCCCGCACCAGCCACAGCACCACGGCCAATCCGATAGCGATCGCCCCTTCCAGGTATTGGCGGTTGTAGATCTGATACCCCCCGTAGGCCGCCACGGCCACGGGAGCGACGGGGGGCAGCACCCACTTCAACAGCACCATCACTGCGCCGGCCGTCAACATGGCCACACCGCGGCCGGTATCCCGCTTCACCAGATACCCGAACTCGTTGTCCATGCCCATGCCGATCCCTGAAACCCTCCCGCTGCGGTGGGGAAAGCCCGACCCGGCCGGTCTCCACACCGGACGGGGCAATGGACGGAGCGGAACGATTGCTTTGCGCCGCCGCCCGCCCTATGGTGGTGTTCCAAACGGCCGGGTGCAACTTTTTTATATAGCACAACCCCTTCGACCTCGCCTCGGTAACTTTCAGCATGCGCGCGACGACGCCGCAGGTTCTCAGTCCCTCGCGATGCCCGAAGACGCGCTGACCGAGGCGGAACGGACGCGCCTCGCCCCCTACGTCACCGATCTGGACGGTCCGGTGTTCGTACTCACCGATCTGCCCGAGGTGGTGAAGGGAGCGCTGTTTTCCCGCTATTCCCGCTCCACCCTCGGCCTGCGCCGGCTGCTGCTGAAGGAATTCCTGCAGGAGCAGCCCCCCGGCGGCGCCACGCCACAGCGGGCGGCGGCAGGCCTCTCGGTGGACCGGGCGCAGGATTTCTACGACCGCATCCTGGATGGCTTCGGCGACGATTCTATCGGCGAGTTGGGCGGCGCGCATGTGGCCATCGAGAACGTCTCGATGATCGCCACGAAAATTCTGGAGGATGCGCGTATCGGCGGCTCACCCCTGGAGAAATCGACGCGCTACGTCTCCTTCGCAGAGCGGCAGGGCGGGGATTACCTGTTCTACAAGGAACCCCGCCTAATGGAATCCACCCACGCGGAGCGGTACGCGGAGACTTGCCGCGCACTGTTCGCCGGGTACGCGGAGATGATCGAGCCGGTCTGCCGCTATATCGAGTCGGTGTTTCCGCGTGAACCGGACACCCGTGAGGGAGCCTACCGCCGCTCGGTACGGGCCAAGGCCTTCGACGCGCTGCGGGGTCTGCTGCCCGCTTCGACCGTGACCAATATGGGCATCTTCGGCAACGGCCGCTTCTTCGAGTCGCTGCTGATCCGGCTCAGCCTGTGCGGGTTGGCGGAGGGCGAGCGATTGGCCGAGGCCATGCGCCGGGAACTGGGCAAGGTCGTTCCCTCCTTCATCCGCCGCGCCGACCCCGCCCATCCCCACTTCGACGGGTTCCGCAAATTCGAGCGGGAGTTGGCGCGGACGGTCGATGCCCTGGGCGAGCGCCACGGACCGGCGGTTCTGCCCGCGGGCGGCGAGCCCCCGGTGCGGCTGGTGGAATACGACCCCGACGCGGAGGCCAAGGTGCTGGCGGGGCTGCTCTTTCCCGTGACGGGGGCGCCGCTCGGAGAACTGCGCGCCGCGGCCGAGGAGATCGGCGCCGAAGCCCGGGAGCGCATCTTCGCCGAGCTGGCCGCGCTCCGCACCAACCGCCGCCACAAGCTCCCCCGGGCGTTGGAAACCGTCGCTTACGCGTTCGACCTGGTGGGCGATTTTGGGATGTACCGCGACCTGCACCGCCACCGCATGATGACCCAGGTGCGGCAGCCCCTCTCCACGCGGCTCGGATTCGAAATGCCGGAAGAGGTCTCCGAGGCGGGACTGGCGCCGCGCTACGAGGCGCTGATGGTCCAGGCGGCGGAGGCTTACGAGGCCATCGCCCCCGAGTTTCCCGCCGAGGCTCAGTATTTGGTTCCCATGGCCTATCGCATCCGCTGGTACGTTCAGATCAATCTGCGTGCCTTGATGTGGATGGTCGAGCTACGCAGCTCGCCCCAGGGCCATCCCGCCTACCGGCGCATGGTACAGGCCATGTACCGGGAGGTGGAAGCCGTCCACCCGAACCTGGCCCGTCTGATCCGGTTCGTCGATCTGCAGGATTACCCCCTGGGCCGACTGGGCGCGGAGCAACGCCAGGAGGACAAACGGCGCGGCGCGGACGGCTGAACAGCCGAGCGCGCAAAACCCCTCAAATCCCGTAGCGCAGCCGGTACCAGGCGAAAGCGAGGTATTCCCGCAGGGCCGCGGCGCTGCCGGAGAGATGCTCGGCCATGGGCACCATCGCCTTCCAGGAGAAGGCGGAGAAGGCACCGTCTCGCGCCGGGCCTTCCGCCGGCACGGGAACCGTCTCGATCCCGAAGTGGCGGAAGGCCCGCACGGTGCGGGGCAGGTGATAAGCCGAGGTGACGACGCACAGGCTGCGCCAACCCCGCTCCTCCACGATGCGCTTGGCCTCCCGGGCGTTCTCGAATGTGTTGCGGCTGCGGCGCTCGGGCACCAGATCGCTCCCGGGCACCCCCCACTCCCGCAGGGTTGCGGCCAGTGCGTCCGCTTCGGTCGCGGCGCCGTCCCACGTGTTTCCGCCGGAGAGGAGCAGCGGAACGCCCAGCCTGCGCCACAGCCGCCATCCGGTCATGGCGCGGGCCAAGCCGCTGCCGGACAGCGTTTCCGCAGGGAGGGCCAGGGCCGGGCCTGCGTTCTCCTGCGGCTGCGCACCCAAGGCCGCGCCACCTCCCATCACGGCGATGGCGTCGCAGCGAAGGCCCGCGGCGGACGGAAGGGGATGGTGCCGCTCCAGGGGACGCAACAGGGCATGGGATACCGGGGCAATGGACAGCAGGTAGAGCGCGCACCCGGTCGCCGCGAGCAGGCCCGCCGCGGTGCGCCGCCAGCCGGCGGCGAGCAGGGCGAGCGACGCCGCAATCGACAGCACGAATATCCCGGGGGGCAGGAGCAACCAGCCCAACCCCTTGGCGATCCAGAGCATCGAGGCCGCCTCTCCTGTTCGCTACCGGCCCCGGCGGACGCCGCGCCGCTATCGGCCCGCGGAAGGAGCCGGTACCGCGTCCTCCACCTCCAGTTCCGGCTCGGGATCGAGGGCGAGGGATTGCAGAATCCAGCGCCGGGCGCGCGGATCGAGGCGCAGCACCAAATCCCCCTCCACTTGCCCCGCGGTCCCTTCGGCGAGGAAGTGAACCTCCGCCTGGCCGCCACCTTCGCCGGCATCGCCGCCGAGTAGCAGGCTGAACCCGGCCGAGCGGTCCACGGAGATTTTCGCTCCGATGCGCGCCGCGACATCGGGGTGGGTTCGAACGATCCGCTCAGCCTCCTGGTAGGCCGCGGTGCGGCGCATGTTCCACGGCGCAACCAGAAACGCCGTCAGCAACACGCCCAGCACCAGGATGCTGAACGCCAGCACCCGCCGCCCCAAGCGGGTCACCCGGGGCGGGACGATCACCACCGTGCCGGCCCAGCGGTCCCCCAGCCGCCGGTAGTGGGGATCGGTGAACACCAGCACCGCCTCCACCGGCAGCAGCAGCAGGGCCACGTTGCGCTGCAGGAGGCCCGTCCGCGCGGGCGCCGATCGGGGATCGTCCGCCCGGCGAATGGCGATGCCGGTGAACCATTTGCCCGGACTGCGGCCGAACATCGCGTCCTTGACCAGGAACAGCATCACCGCGCCGCCGATCCAGCGGAGCAGATTCGGCGAGTCGCCCATGGGGAGCGGGCGCAGATCCCAGTGCTCCCCCATGGCGATCTGATCCCCCAGATTCAGCACGATTACAATGATCAGGTAGTCGATGATCAGCGCAAACAGGCGCAGGTGGTGCGGGCTGAGCGTGACGGAGGGCGGTTCGCCGGGAGATTCGGGGGGCGGGGAGGACACGGGTGGCATGCGTCGGGCGGCTGCGGCGCTCCCCAAACGGGGGGTGGCCGCGCGGCGCGGCTCAACCTTGCTTCAACATGCCGAGCAGGTGGCTGCTTTCATCCGTCGGCGCCGCCGCATCCAGCGCCTCGGCATGAGGGATCAGCTCGACGATGGCGTCCCGTTCCGCCAGGATGCGCATCAGCCCGATCCGGGCGAATTGGTTGCCTTCATCCTCGTCGAGCAGCCGGCGGAACTCCGCCTCCGCCTCGGGAATCTCGTGGAGCAGATAGCTGGCGTAAGCGCTGCACTCGCGCAGGTCCGGGTATTGCTCCCAACCCGGGACATCGCCCAGCAAGGTCAGCACCTCCGCTGCGTCCGAAACGATGCCCGAAGTGAGCAACGCCCGCGACAGGTAGAGCGCTATGCTGGCATCGCCCGGCATTCGTTCCGCGAGGCTGTGCAGTTCCGCCAGCGCGGCATCCCGCTGTCCCTGATTGAGCTTGACCAGGGCCAGGCTCAGACGGCTCAGAATGAACTCGGGGGACTGTTCCAGCACCTCGCCGTACAGGCGCTCGGCCTCGGCGATTTCGGCCAGGAGCTCCGCGGTGTAGCCCAGGTTATGACGCGAGGGGAGAAATCCCGGAGCGAGATTCAGCGACTCCTGAAAGTACATCCGCGCATCGGCGATCTCGTCCATGAACAGCGCCAGGCAGCCCAGATTGTACAGGATCACGGCCCGCTCCTTGCCGGAGGCGCCGATCAACTGGGATTGGAGGCGCTCGATTTCCTCTTGCACGATCGGCGTATCGGGATCGCGTGCCGGGGCGTAGAGGGCCTGGTTGAGCCGGGTCAAGGGATCGCTTCCCTCCAGTTGGAAAAGCTGGGTGAGACCTTCCAGGGTGCTACCGCCGGCGATCCGTTCCATGACTCCGGCGACGTCCGCTGCGCTCATGCCATCGTCTCGCTACGAGGCCCCTCCGCACCGTTTCCGATATACGGCGGGCTAGTTGATCTGCTTGACCACGCTGTTCTCGAACCGCACCTGCAGGCCCGGGTAATGCCAGACCATGATGTTGAGTTCTTCGGCGGTCGATTCTTCCCGCTGGGTCGGGTCGCCCAGGGCCCACGTGACTTCCTGCGGACTGTCGCCTACCCGCACCACGCCGGAGAGCAGACGCCGTTGCCGGTCGTTGTCCACGCTCCGGGTGACCATCTCCGCGTGCACGTCGGCGACGATTTGCGCCGACCGGAACGGGCGGTAGATGCCCGTGGTGGAGCGCACCCAGACCCGGCCCGGCACTTCGGTCTCGTAGGTGACCTTCTGCCAGGTGATTTCGGGAACGCTGCCGCTGGGCTGGGTGACGTTCGCCAGCACCAGGTCCGCCGCCGGCACCTCGCGGCCCGCCATGGGGCGCATGCCCTCCTCGATCACCTCGGGAAAGACCAGCACCGGCTGTCCGTTCAACTGGTTGATCTCATGAGGATCGAGGGCGACCCAGCCGGTGCCGCTGATCTTGACCCGGCGTTCCGGCTGAACGACCCAGTACCAGACCACGTCCTCGGCGTCCACGGTAAAGTCCACGACCGTGAAGCTGCGCCGTGCGCGCAACAGGTGCCGCTCGCCTTCCCGCGGGGCATCGACAAAGGCGTAGGTATTGACCAGGGTGAAGAACGCGCCGGTGTCCTGGGCGAATCCCGGCGCCACCCAGAGCGGCAAGGCGGCGAGCACTGCGGCGGATAATCGTATCATGGCGACCCGTCGGCCGGTGGTGGCGTGGAAGACCGCTTCTCTAGGTACGAAACGTCGGTGTCACCATAGCGTTTCGTCTGGATCAGTTCAAGGTTTGGCGGCGGCACCGGTGCGGCGCCGCCCGCCGATTCCACCACGATCGCGGCACCCTCGGCAACGGCCGGCAAGCGGGCGATCGACTCCAGCGCCCGTTGGGCCTCGTCCGAGGCGTAGGGCGGATCGAGCAGGATCACCAGCGGCCCCGGGGCAAAGGCCTCTCCCTCCAGCCAGGGCAACACGCGGCGGCCCACCACCCGCCAGCGTTCCACGGCGGCGCCCAGCCCCTGGAGGTTGCGCCGGATCAGCGCCGCGTTGCGCCCGTCCGTCTCGACGAACGTGGCGTGAAGCGCGCCCCGGCTGAGCGCCTCGATGCCCAGCGCGCCGGAGCCCGCATACAGATCGTAGAACCGTGCCCGCTCCAAGGGCAGGCGGTGGGCGAGGACGTTGAAGATCGCCTCCCGCACCCGGTCGGAGGTGGGGCGGGTGGAGCTTCCCCGAGGCGCCCGGATGCGCCGGCCGCCCCATTCTCCGGCAACGATTCTCAGCATGGCGCCGGCTCCGGAATGTGGGGCGTAGGGCGCTGGAGCGGCCGGCCTCGACCCCTGGCGCGGGGGCAGCCCCGGCGGATTGTGCTACAGTCGGCTCCGCCCCCGGGCCGCCGCGCCGCATCAGTACGAGGACGCCGCACGGAGGCGCCGCGCACGGGCGAAGCACCGGAACTGGGATGAACCGTTACCTCTTATTTTCCAAAAGCGCCTACTACGCCGTGGTCGGCGCGCTGCCGTTGCTGGCGGCCTACGAGCTCCTCATCCTCACCAGCAACGAAGGGCCGGTGGAGGTGCGCAATGCGGCCGATGTCCTCCTGCGCAATCTGCTGGGGGCGTTCGGGCTGACCCCCACCCAGGCGTACCTGGCGATGATCCTGGTGCTGATCGTCGCAATTCCCGTGATCAAGGACCGCCGCGTCTCCCTGGTACCGCGCTACTTCCTCTTCATGCTGGGCGAGGCCCTGCTCTATAGTCTGGTGCTGGGGTTCGTGATCAACCTGCTGCTGCGGCCGCTGCTCTTCGCGGTGCCGGGGGCCCTTGCCCAGGCCGCGGGCCCGATCGCGCTGGCCGTGCCGGTGCAGGGGGGGTTGGCCCAGATCGTCGGCCAGTCGATCGGCGCGGGATTGTTCGAGGAGTTCCTGTTTCGGGTGATCCTGCTGAACCTGCTGCTGATGGTAACCCGGCTCGTGTTGGCGGAGTGGCTGAGCGCGGTGGTGGCGATTCTCGCCGCGTCTTTCGTCTTTTCCCTGGCCCACTATATCGGGCCGCTGGGGGACGCCATCGACATCCACAGCTTCCTGTTCCGCTGGGTGGCCGGGCTGCTCTTCACCGTGCTCTACTACCTCCGCGGCTTCGGGGTCACCGCATACGCCCACGCCCTCTACGACATCCGGGTGCTGTTGTTCTTTTGAACCACGCCCGCCGTGGCGATCCGGATACACGTTCCGCGCCGGCGCCGGTCGGGATAACGGCCCCGCTCAGCCTCCGCTCTTGTCTTCGATCCGCGCGCGCTGCTTCATTTCCAGCAGTTCCGCCTCGACGTCTTCGCCGGCCCCCAACTCCTTGAATTTCCGCTCCAGTTGGTCCCCCTGAAACTCCTCGCTGAGCTCCATGCGGGCGTCGGCCAGGTGGGACATTTCCTCGATCTTGTTTTCCATCCGCTGGATGGTGTCGATGGCGCCGGTATCCTGGATGCCCTCGATGGTTTTATAGATTTCCGATTGCGCCTCGGCGCGCCTCTGCTTGGAGATGAGCAAGTTCTTCTTGCGCCCGATTTCGGCGATCTTGTCCTCCAGGTCGTGCAACCCGCTCTTCAACTGCTCCACGTTGGCGGCGTGGGCCCCCAGCTCGTGCTGATACTGGGCGGTCATGCGCGAGTGTTCCTGCTTGCGCTGGAGCGCCTCCCGAGCCAGCTCGTCGTCGCCCTTCTCGACTGCCAGCATCGCCTTGTCGGCCCAATTCTTGGCCTTGCGCTGCTCGTCCAAGAGCGATTTTTCCAGGCGCTTCTCGTCGGCGGCGGATTGGGCGACGCGATTCTTGGCCTTCTTGAAGGCGTTTTGCATGTCGAGCAGGGTCTGCTCGAGCATCTTGGTCGGATCTTCCGCCCGGTTCAGCAGCGAGTTGAGGTTCGAGCGCACGACGTTGATGGTTCGCGACAGGATTCCCATATGTCCTCCATGCGGCCGGGCA
>JAPUJL010000304.1 GCA_027296185.1 SAR324 cluster bacterium
TGAGGGGGAGGTGGATCTGCGCTGCGTCAATCCCCTCTGTCCGGCGCAACAGGCGGAGCGCATCCGGCACTTCGTCTCCCGGGGCGCCATGGACATCGAATCCATTGGCCCGGCGTTGATCGAGCAACTGCTGCGGGAGGAGCTGCTGAGCTCCGTGGCGGACCTGTACCGCCTCGAAGCGGAGCAACTGGAACCACTGGAGCGGATGGGCGAAAAGTCGGCGCGGAACGTCACGGCCGCCATCGACGCTTCCCGCACCCGTCCGCTGGATAAGCTGGTCTTCGCCCTGGGCATCCGCTTCGTCGGCGCCCGCACCGCCCGCATTCTGGCGGAGCGGTTCGGCACCTTGGAGGCGTTGCGCGCCGCGGATGTGGAAGAACTGGAGGGCGTCGACGAGATCGGCTCGGTGATCGCGGCCAGCGTCCACGAATACTTTCGCGAGCCCAACCGGATCGAGCTGCTGGAGCAGTTGCTGACGCTGGGCGTCGACCCGCAGCCCGTGCAACCGGCAGGCGGCGAAGCCCAAATCTTGAGCGGCAGGACCATCGTGCTGACCGGAACCCTCTCCGAGCCGCGGGGGCGCTGGAAGGCACGGCTGGAAGCGGCGGGCGGCACCGTGACCGGCTCGGTCTCCAAGAAGACCGACTACGTGCTGGCCGGGGTCAATCCGGGTTCCAAGCTGGCGGCGGCGCAAAAGCTGGACGTGCCGGTGCTGGACGAGGAGGAAATGCGGCAGCTGCTGGAGACGGCATGAAACGGGTGATGATCGTCGGCGCGGGCGAAATCGGTGCATTCATCGCCGAGCGCTTCGCCGCGGAGCACATGGACGTCACGGTGATGGACGAGGACCCGGGGGCGCTCTCCGCCTTGCGCAACACCCTCGACGTGGCGGCCATCGAGGGCAACGGCGCCAACATCGACACTCTGATCGAGGGCGGCGCCCAGAACGCCGACCTGTTCATCGCCGCAACCCAATCGGACGAGACCAACCTGATCCTGTGCCTGCTGGCCCACGAGTTGAAGGTGACCAACAAGATCGCCGTGACCCGCATGATCAGCGGCCAAGAGAACGGCGACCGGTTCGGCTACGATCGCCTGGGCATCAACCTGATCGTCAACATCAACGAGGCTCTGCGCGACCAGGTGCTGGAGGTGATCGAGTCGCCCGGGGTGAGCGAGATCGCGAGCTTCGCTGACGGGCAGATCATCCTCATCGGCCACCAGATCGACGGAAAATCCAATTTCCTCGGCAAAACCGTGGCCGAGGTCACGGGCGACCGGGCCGAATCCTTCTTCCACGTCGCCAGCGTCGTGCGGCACCGGAAGCTGGTGACGCCCAAGCCGAAGCTCTGTCTGGAAGAGGACGACTACCTCTATCTCATCACCACCCAGGAACTGCTGCCCATCCTGAAGTCGCTGCTGCGGGTGGAAACCATCCGCTCCCGCACCGCGGTCATCTACGGGGACAACCGCCTGGCCCAGTTGCTGGCGGCCTCCCTGCTCGACCGCCACTTTCGGGTGACGATGCTCACCGAATCGGCGGAGCGGGCGGCGCAACTGCGCGAGCAGTTCCACCTGCGCCGGCACTTCCTGGTGGAGACGGGCGCGGGCACGGAGATTCGGTTGCTGCGCCGGGTGAAGGTGGGGTCGACGAGCGTCTTCTTCGCCGCGACCGGGGACGACGCGACCAACCTGACCGCCTGCATGGCCGCCAAGCACCTGGGCGCGGGCAAGACCATCGCCAACATCCGGCGGAACGACATCCTCGCCCTGTGCCACCACGCCGGAGTGGACGTAAACGTCGCGCCCCGGCTGGCTGCGGCGAAGGTGATCCAGAAGGCCGTGCACGAGGGCCGCCTGCTCGACTACCGTCCCGTGAGCCAGACGAACCTGGAAGTCGTGGAGCTGGCCGTGAGCCCGGGAAGCAAGCTGGCCGGCACGCGGATCCGCAAGCTCAAGCTGCCGGCGGGTGCGATCGTGGGCGGCGTGGTCTCGAACGGCGAGGCGGCCCTCCCCACGCCCGAGACCGTAATTCACGCGAACGACAAGGTGATCGTCCTCACCCTGCCCGAAGTGCTGGTCGAGGTGGAAAATCTATTTACAGGATAGGACCGAATAGGACCGGATCGGCCCAGCCCCCCGCCGGCGCGAGGAGGACGGGCCAGGCCGTGAAGAATGGGCCAGGCCAACGGAATCCGGGCTGCTGAATCCGAATTGCAGTCCTTGCCTACGGGAGATCCAATGGACGAGAGCGTCCCGGCACTGATCCGCATTCATCCCCGAGACAACGTCCTCGTCCTCACCCGGACGGCGCGGGCGGGCGAGACGGTGCGCTTCGAGGGGCGGGCCATTACCCTGGAGGCCGAGCTGCCCCTCGGCCACAAGCTGGCGGCGGAGCCCATCGCCCAGGGCGAAAAGGTGCTAAAGTACGGCCTGCCCATCGGCACGGCGACGGAGGATATCCCCTTCGGGGGCCACGTTCACGTACACAACCTGAAGAGCGATTACCTGCCCACCTTCACCCACGAGGCGGGTCACAGGTTCGCGGAGGAAAGCTGAGATGGAACCGTTCCAGGCCTACCCACGGGGCGATGGCAGCAAAGGCATCCGGAACGTCGTCGCGGTGGCCTACGTCATCGAATGCGCCCGCCACGTCGCGCAGAAGATCGTAGGGCGGTTCGACGAGCGGGAGGTGCATCTGTTCGGCTGGAGCGGCTGCTATCCCAACGAGCACGGGGCCCAGATCATGGAGCGGCTGTGTACCCATCCCAACGTGGGCGCAGTGCTGCTGGTCTCCCTGGGCTGCGAGGGCTTCAACCGTCACGTCCTGAAGGAGCGCATCGCCGCCAGCGGGCGGCCCGTGGAGCTGCTCGTGATCCAGCAGGCGGGCGGCACCGCGGCGACGATCCAGCAGGGCGCGGCGATCGTCGAGGAGTTGCGGGAACGCATCGCCTCGCTGCCCCGGGTGCCGATGGAAATGGGGGAACTGATCGTCGGCACCATCTGCGGAGGCAGCGACGCAACCAGCGGGATCACGGCCAACCCGGCCATGGGTACGGCCTTCGACCTGCTCATCGCCGACGGCGGCATCGGCATCTTCGAAGAGACGGGCGAGCTGATCGGCTGCGAGCACATCATGCGCGAACGCGCCGCCAATCCCCAGCTGGGCGCGGAACTGGTCAAGGCGGTACAGAAGGCGCGGCGGTTCTACGAGACCCTGGGCCATGGTTCTTTCGCCCCCGGTAACGCCGAGGGCGGGCTGACGACCCAGGAGGAAAAATCCCTCGGTGCCTATGCCAAGAGCGGCGATTCGCCGATCGTGGGAATTCTCAAGCCGGGCGTGAGGCCCGAACGCAACGGGCTCTACCTGATGGATATGATACCCGACGGCGAGGTACGCTTCGGCTTTCCCAACATCAACGACACCGCCGAAATCGTGGAACTGATCGCCTGCGGCGCGCACCTGATCCTGTTCTCCACCGGCCGGGGGTCCGTCGTGGGGTCGGTCATCGCGCCCGTGATCAAGGTCTGCGCCAACCCGGAAACCTACGAGCGGATGGCGGGCGACATGGACGTCAACGCCGGGCGCATCCTCCGTGGCGAATCCACCGTTCAGGACGTGGGCCGGGAAATCTACGGTCTCATGCACCGGGTGGCTTCCGAGGAGCCGAGTTGCTCCGAGGCCCTCGGCCATCAGGAGGCGGTGATCCTCTACAAGACCTTCGAGGCCCTGGGCCCCGCGTGTTTTCCGGCATGAACGCCCGCCGAGCCGCGAAAAGCCCACGGAATCGCGGCGGATGGCGCCACTTCACCCCGCTCGCCTTGGCCGCGCTGGCCGTCTGGATTTTCGTCGCCGTCGCGCCCGAGGCCCCGGCCCAGACAGGGCCTGAAGAAATCGGCCGGCTCACCGACGCCTTTCTCGAGTCCTTCAACCGGGATTTGGCGGGGGGCGACGTGGAGGCATGGCTGTCCCATTGGGCCGATGACGCGGTGCGGGCCTCGTCCACGCAGACCTGGAACGGAAAGGGCCAAATCCGGACCGCGTATATCGAGGTGCTCCGGACGTGGAGCGATCCGCGATTGACCGGGGAGCGCCGGCGGGTCATTCAGGGCAACACCGTGGCCTGGGAAGGCGAGTTTGCGGCCACGTTCGAGCAAAACGGGCGACCCGTGCGGGTGCCCATCGCCATCTTTCTGGCGTTCAACGGGGCAGGCCGGGTGCAAAGCGCCCGCTTCTACCTGGACAGCCGCTACCTGATCGATCAGACCGAGGGCCG
>JAPUJL010000305.1 GCA_027296185.1 SAR324 cluster bacterium
GATCGCGTAGCGCACCTGCTCCTTGAGCTGGATGTGGAGCGGCACGGCGGACTGCTTGTTGATCAGGAAGTGGGGCGGACGATAGTCCTCTTCGGCTCCGGCCAGGCCGATGCCCCGTCCGCCGGCGGAGTTCAGCGCCGCATCCTCCCCCGGTGCGTTGGCCACCGCCAGGTGCAAGGGTTTGGGCTTTGCGTTCACCGCTTTTTTTCTCATTTCCCGCCGCACGTTATAAGATAATTTGAATCCTGGCCGCGAACGTACCCTATTCCACGGAATGGAGCGCGGCCAGCCTGATCGATGGATCTTCCAGCGTATCCCGTCCCGCAAGGATTGCAACACGGAATCGCCTGGAAACGCCCACCCCGAGTTTCGCGAGGAGCCCTTCATGCGCAAGTTGACCGTCGACCGGCTCGACGTCAGCGGAAAGCGGGCGCTGCTGCGGGTGGATTTCAACGTGCCGCTCGAGAACGGGCGGGTGATGGACGATACGCGCATCCGCGCCGCCCTGCCGACGATCCGGCACCTGATCGGGCGCGGGGCGCGGGTGATTCTGGCGTCCCACCTGGGGCGCCCCAAGGGCAAGGCCGATCCCAGGCTTTCCCTGGCGCCGGTAGCCCGCCATCTGGAATCGGTGCTGGGCGCGCCGGTGGCTTTTTCGCCCGAGTCCACCGGCGAAGGGGCCGCGGGAGCGGTCGCGGCGCTGTCCGAGGGCGGGGTGCTGCTGCTGGAGAATCTGCGGTTCCATCCCGGGGAGGAGGCCAACGATCCCGAATTCGCCCGGGCGCTGGCCGCCCTGGCCGATGTGTACGTCTCCGATGCGTTCGGTACGGTGCATCGGGCCCATGCCTCCACCGCCGGGCTGGCGCGCTATTTTCCCCAGGCCGCCTGCGGGTTCCTGATCGCCAAGGAACTGCAATTCCTGGGCATGGCCCTGGAACGCCCGCAATCCCCGTTCGTGGCGATTCTCGGCGGGGCGAAGTTGGGCGACAAGATCCCGGTGGTGCGCTCCCTGCTGGAGCGCACCGATACCCTGCTCATCGGCGGGGCGATGGCCTATACTTTTCTCCGCGCCCGGGGCCATGAGGTGGGTAGTTCCCTGCTGGACGAGGCCCACCTGGGCTTGGCAGCGGAACTGATCGAGCAGGCCGAGGCGGCCGGCAAGGCGCTGCGCCTTCCCCTGGATCATGTGGTTGCCGCGGAGGCGTCGGCAGATGCGGAGCCCGAGCCCTGCGGCGGGCCGGACATTCCCGCGGGCCGCATGGGGCTCGATATCGGCCCCCGCACGGTGGCGGCCTACGGCGAGGCGGTTGCGGAAGCCAAGACGATCGTGTGGAATGGCCCCTTGGGGGTCTTCGAGATCGAGGCATTCCAGGCGGGAACCTTCGCCATGGCCCGGGCCGTGGCGGATTCGGAGGCAGTGTCCATCGTCGGCGGGGGAGATTCTGTGGCGGCGGTAAATCGGGCCGGCGTGGCCGAGCGCATCTCCCATATCTCGACCGGGGGTGGCGCCGCGCTGGAATTTCTGGAAGGTAAGACCCTGCCCGGAATCGCCGTGCTCACCGATCTGGACGGCGGATAGTCGTTTCAGCGGGCGCCCCCGGGCGCCGGCACCAGGGATTGCGATGGTAGCCCAACCGCAAATCAACGATCATCTCGCCGCGCCGATCCGCCACGCCACGCTGAACGACCTGGCGGACATGGATCACATCGAGCAGGAGTCCTTCTCCACGCCGTGGAGCCGGGAGTTGCTGCGGGGCGCCATCTACAACATGCGCTACGACGTGCGGATCGTGCGGCCCCGTCAGCGGCACGTGTTGGGCTTCTCCATCGCCCATTCCGTCCAGCGCCGAAGCAACCTGGACAACCTGGCGGTGGAACGGCGGGAGCGCCACCGGGGCCTGGGCCGGCGGCTGATCGACGATTGGATCGACCGGAGTCTGGAGCAACGCCTGGGCTCGCTGACGCTGCAGGTCAACACGGCCAACGTGGTCGCCCAAACCCTGTACCAGGACTACGGCTTCCGCATTCAGCGTCTTCTGCGCGGCTACTACACCAACGGCGACGACGCCTACGAGATGGGCATTTCCCTCGACCGCCCGCCCGCACACTCCCTGGAGGATCATCTTGCCCGCCACCGGCTGCGCGGCCCGCGGCGCTGATGCCCGCCGGGCGCGCTCCCCGGGAAACGCATCGGGGCCCGCCCCCACCGATCGCATCAACCCGCAGCCGGCGGTGCCCTCGGTTTGTGTGCCCACTCACAGATATGGATCGGTCTTTTCCGTTCCAATCGCTGACCCCTCCGGCCCCTTGTCCATCCGTGCCGGAAGCGGTATGTCCAAATTCTATCCAGGACTCGGGAGGGTGGCGTTTTAACTCCCGCAGCTCCTCGTTCGGTCAACCCAAGAGGGAGTAATCGATGTCAAGTAGAATCGCTCCGGTGCCGTTGGGAAAGGGCGCCGATGAGGAGGTGAACGGAGTCCTGCAGTTTTCGAAGGACGGATTCCTGGACACGCAGATGTTTGGGGTCATCGCCCGCGTGCCCGCGCTGGTCAAGGCGATCGCACCGGCCTTCGGTGCGACCCTGGCCGGAGGCGGCAGTCTCCCCGCCGAACTGCACGAAATGGTGCGGCTGAAGGCGGGGGAAGTGAACTCCTGTGCGTATTGAATGACCGTCCGACTCGCTATGGTTAGCGAGCAGGTTGGTCCGAAAGAGAAACACATCTTCAAGCACATCAACCCGGAAGGGCTCTCCCGGCGCGAAGCGCTCGCCGTCGAGGTCTCCTCCCGCATCGCGCTGGATCCGCACCTGGTGGACGACGCGTTCTTCGCCAAGCTGAAGGCCGAGTTCTCCGAGGAGGAGTTGGTCGAGTTGATCTTCGCGGCCTCGCTGTACAACTTCGGCAATAAGTTCAACATCACCATGCGGCTGGATACGGACGCGGATTCGCCGTATGCGCACAACCTGGAGTACACGCCACCCCAGCGCGGGTGACGGACCGACGCGGGCAAAGGCCCCGGTCCATTGGCCGGTGCTATTGCCGGGTCCCATCGGCCGGCCTCATTGGCCGCAAGTTAAGGTTGTGACCGCTCCCTTGGCGAGTGCCGGGGAGCGGTTTTTTTTTGGCCAGACTGCGATC
>JAPUJL010000306.1 GCA_027296185.1 SAR324 cluster bacterium
GCCGTGGTTTCAGAAGCGGGTCAAGGAGGGCCGCCGAGTGGTGAAGACGCGCTTCGGCGTGGATGACGAGTTGTGTACCGGCGATCACTCCTGTATCCGCCTGTCCGGCTGCCCGTCACTGACGGTCAAGCCCAACCCCGATCCCCTGCGCGAGGACCCGGTGGCCACGGTGGATAACAGTTGCGTGGGGTGCGGACTTTGCGGCGAGGTGGCCCAGGCCGCGGCGCTCTGCCCCTCCTTCTATCGCGCCGAGCGGGTGCATAACGCGGGGCTCTGGGAGCGCGGGCTGTTCCTGTTGCGCCGGAGCGTGATCGGGCTCCTGCAGCGGATGGCCGGGGATCGCCCTGCGCCGCCGGCAACGGTGGCGGAGGCTGCATGAGCGACCCAGCCGCGGAAACTGGCACTGACGCTGGCGCCGAAACTGGCACCGAATCCGGTACCGGGGGCGCGGCTGGGGCGAACCCGCAAGCCGCCACGGAGCCGGTCACTCTGCTGATCGGCGCCCTGGGGGGCGAGGGGGGCGGCGTGCTCACCGACTGGATCGTCGCGGCGGCCATGGCCGCGGGCTACCCGGTGCAGAGCACCTCCATTCCGGGCGTGGCCCAGCGCACCGGAGCGACCACCTACTACATCGAGGTTTATCCCGAGCCCGCCGACACGCTGAACGGCCGAACGCCGGTGATGTCGCTCTATCCCGCGCCGGGGCGAGTGGACCTGGCGGTGATGTCCGAGCTGGTCGAGGCGGGGCGGGCCATGGAGAACGGCATGGTGACTCCCGAGCGCACCGTGCTGATCGCCTCGACCCACCGCGTTTACGCCATCGCGGAGAAATCGGCCATGGGCGACGGCCGCTACGATCCGGAGCCGATCCTTCACGCCGCACGGGAACTGGCCCGGCGCCCCCTGCTGTTCGACATGAGCCAGGCGGCGCAGGAGAGCGGCAGCGTGATCAACGCCGTGCTGCTGGGCGCCATCGCCGGCAGCGGCGTGTTGCCCTTCGAGCGGGAACAATTCGAGCAGGCCATCCGAGACAAGGGCGTCGCCGTCGAGCCGAACCTGCGCGGGTTTCAGGCGGGGTACGAACGGGCGGCTGCCTCCGGCGAGGGCACCGTCACGACCGCCGCGCCGGCGGCGAAGGTCTCCCGGGCCGACCGGGCACCCGAGCGGTTGCGGCAACGGATCGAGGCGGAACTGCCCGAGCCGGTGCGGGAGGTGGCCCTGGAAGGCGTGGCGCGGTTGGTGGACTACCAGGATGTCCGCTACGCGGAGCAGTACCTGGAGCGGCTGGCCGAGGTGCGGCAGGCCGACGAGCGGCACGGCGGCAGCGGCTTCGCCCTCACCCGCGAGGTGGCCCGCCACCTGGCCCTCTGGATGAGCTACGAGGACGCGATCCGCGTCGCCGCGCTGAAGACCCGCCCCGGACGCATCGCCGGGGTACGGGCGGACCTGGGCGCCGCGCCGGGCGAGCCGGTGCGAATCACGGAATTTCTCGATCCGGGCATCGAGGAGATTTGCGCCATCCTGCCGCGCTTCGTGGGCGGGCCGATCATGCGCTTCGCAGAGCGGCACCCCTGGCTGGAGCGCTACCGCCGGCCCATGGAGGTGCGTACCGATACGGTGCTCGGCTTCCTCACGCTGTGGGGCATGGCCCGGCTGCGGCGCTTCCGGCGCTGGAGCTACCGCTACGGCGACGAGCACGCCCTGATCGGCCAATGGCTGACCGCGGTGCTGGCGGCGGCGGAAGCGGACTACGCTCTGGCCCTGGAGACCGCGGGCTTGGCCCGCCTGATCAAGGGTTACGGGGATACCTACCGCCGCGGGCGGGGGAACTTCCTGGCGATTTACGAGGGGCTGCTGACCCCCGCCATGAACGGCGGCGGCGCCTGGCCTTCCGCGGAACGCGTGCGGCAGGCAAAAGACGCGGCCCTGGCCGGACCGGAAGGCGACGCATTGGCGGAAGCGCTCGGCCAGGTTCCGGCGGACCAGTAAATCGAAAGCAACCACACCGGCGGGCGGGCGTTGCGAGTGCTCCGCCGCCGGCTCAATCCAAGAGAGACGAGGTCAGCCGCATGGGAGTTGAAGGTGCAACGGTCAAGCGCATGGCGGCCTGGGTCTCGGCCGCCGCGATGCTCGGAGTCTCCGCTGCGGCCGCGGTGGCCCTGACCGTGACGCTTACGGTGGCGCTGCCAGTGCTGCTTACAGTGGGCGCGGCCGGTTCCGCGGCTGCCGAGGAGGCGGTGCTGCGGGCGGTGAGCGCGTTGCCCGAGGGCTCGCGGTTTTCCAGGAACTTCGAGGCGTTCATCGAAAAGGTCAACGCCGAAGGCCAGGGGCTGGTGCGGCTCAAGTACATCGGCGGGGGCAACAAGGTGATGAACCCCTTCGAGGTGGGCAATGCCGTCCGCGGCGGCGTTATTCACATCGCCAGCCTCCCGGGCGCCTACTACACCAATCTGCTTCCCGAGGCGGACGCCTTGAAGCTCACCGAGTTCACCGCCAGCGAAATGCGAGGCAACGGCGCCTGGGAATTCATCAACAGGATTCACAACGAGAAGGTCAACGCCTACTACCTGGCCCGGCAAGGGGACGGCATCCCGTTTCACCTCTATCTGACCGAGCGCATCGACACCATGGACCTCTCGGGGCTGAAGCTCCGGGTCACCCCGGTTTACCAAGCCTTCTTCGAATCCATGGGCGCCACGATGCTGCGCACCCCGGCCGGCGAGTTGTACACGGCCTTGGAACGGGGGGTGGTGCAGGGTTACGGCTGGCCCCTCCAGGGCATCCTGGACCTGGGGTGGCACGAGGTCACCCGCTATCGGGTCG
>JAPUJL010000307.1 GCA_027296185.1 SAR324 cluster bacterium
TTGGTTGGGCGCCACAGGAATCGGATTTGCTGGGAACGCCTTGGAACGGCTGCTTTTTTTCCCTGGAGTTCGTTCGGCCCCTGTGGCAGGGGTGGCGAAGTCCGCGCTGGATAGGGCCAGCCCGGCCACTTCCCCGCGCCACCAAATTTCGAGGCCCATAGTTCGTGCCACCGTCCTCAGATTCGCTTGCCGAATCGCCTGTCAAATCGCCTGGCGAAGCGCCCCTGGATCTGCCCAGCGCCGCCACCGAGCGGGCGCGCGCCAAGCTGGCCGCCGGCGGCCGGCCCTACGTGACTCTCAAGGCCGCGGCGACCCTGGACGGGAAGATCGCCATGGCCGATGGGGAATCCCGCTGGATCACCGGCGAGGCGGCGCGGGCGCTGGCCCACGATCTTCGCGCCCGGCACGACGGGGTGCTGGTGGGCATCGGCACCGTCCTGCGGGACGACCCGGCGCTTACCGTGCGGCTGGAGGGGATGAACGCCCGCCCCGCCCGCATCGTGCTGGATTCCACCTGCCGCATAACCCGGGAGGCGCGGGTGCTGGCCGGGGACGGCGCCGCGCGGATCGTGGTGGCGGGCGAGGGGGCGCCGCCCGCGGCGGTGGAGGCCCTGCGTGGAGCGGGAGTCACGGTGTTCGTGGCCGATACGCCGCGCCCCCGCCCGGCGGCGTTTCTGCCGTGGCTCCGGGAACAAGGGCTGGAGACACTGCTCGTCGAGGGTGGCGGGCAGGTGCACGGGGAGTTCATTGCCAACAGTGAGGCTGACGAGTTATTCTTGTTTTTGGCCGGGCGGCTGATCGGCGATGCGGAAGCGCCCGCATGGTGCGGGCCCTTGGGGCTGAAGTCCCTCTCGGAGACCCCGCGGCTGAAGCTTTCGCCGCCCCGGCGCGTGGGGGAGGATATACTGGTGCACGGCACGTTCGGCGGCAGGCCGGCGGAGGCGCCGGCGGAGACGCCGAAAAATCCGCGGACGGGCGGACGATGACCAGGGGCGGAGCGATGACCAAGACACGCAAGAAATCCACCAAGCAAAGCAAATCCGCCAACGCGGAGCCCCGCTTCGATTCCATCGAGTCGGCGATCGAGGAGATCGAGGCCGGCCGGATGTTGATCCTCGTCGACGACGAGGATCGGGAAAACGAGGGCGATTTGGTCTGTGCCGCGGAATCCATCACCCCCGAAGCGATTAATTTCATGGCCGCCCACGGGCGCGGGCTGATCTGCCTCGCCCTGCACCCCACCATCGTGGACCAGCTCGAGCTCCCGCTGATGGTGGAGGACAACCAATCGCCCCTCGGCACCAACTTCACCGTCTCCATCGAGGCGCGGCGCGGGGTGACCACCGGAATATCCGCTTTCGACCGGGCACGTACCATCCTCACGGCGGTGAACCCCAAAGCCAAACCCAGCGACCTGCGCCACCCGGGCCATGTGTTTCCCCTGCGTGCGAAGCGGGGGGGCGTGCTGGTGCGGGCCGGGCAGACGGAGGGCTCGGTGGATCTGGCGCGGCTGGCCGGTCTGCGCCCCGCCGGGGTGATCTGCGAGATCATGGACGCGGACGGGAAAATGGCGCGCTATCCCCGGCTGCGCGAGTTCGCCGACGAGCACGGCATCAAATTGGTGACCATCGCGGCCCTGATCGGCTACCGCAAGGCGCGGGAGGTGCTGGTGAAGCGCATGGCCGATGCGCGGCTGCCCACGCGGATCGGGGGGGAATTCCGGGTGATCGGGTTCCAGAACGTCTTTTCGGACGACGACTACATCGCCATCACCATGGGCGAGTGGACGGAAGACGACCCGGTGCTCGTGCGGGTGCACTCCCAGTGCCTCACCGGCGACGTGTTCGGCTCACAGCGCTGCGACTGCGGGGACCAGCTCCAGGCGGCCATGGCCATGGTGGCGCGGGAGGGACGGGGCGTGATCCTCTACCTGCCACAGGAAGGGCGGGGCATCGGCATCATCAACAAGATCCGCGCCTACCACCTGCAGGACGAAGGGGTGGATACCGTCGAGGCCAACCACCGCCTGGGCTTCGGCGAGGACCTGCGGGATTATGGAATCGGGGCCCAGATTCTCGTTGACCTGGGCATTCGCAAGATGCGGCTGCTGACCAACAACCCGCGCAAGATCGTGGGTCTGGGCGGACACAATTTGGAAGTGGTGGAGCGGGTGCCCCTGCAGATGCCCCTCTCCTCGGAAAACCGGGACTATCTGCTCGCCAAGAAGGACAAGCTGGGCCACCTGCTGGTCATCGACAACTGATCTTCCGCGGACCGGAAGCGCCCCGCCCCGGCGCGGGGACGGCCGCCCCGCCCACGCCCAACTCCACCGGAGCGACCTTATGGCCGATAAAGAAGGCAACCTGATCGCCACCGGCCTCACGTTCGCGCTCATCGTCTCCCGGTTCAACCGATTCGTTACCGACAAGCTCATGGAGGGCGCCGTGGATGCCTTCGCCCGCCATGGGGGCAACACCGGCGACCTGGACGTGATCTGGGTGCCGGGGGCCTTCGAGATGCCCCTGGCCGCCCGCAGGCTGGCCCAGAGCGGCCGGTACGACGGGTTGGTTGCCCTCGGCGCCGTGATCCGGGGGGCCACGCCCCACTTCGAATACCTCTGCTCCGCCGCCTCCAGCGGTTTGGCTGGAGTATCCGTCGAGACCGGCGTGCCCGTGGGCTTCGGCCTGCTCACTACCGACACGATGGAGCAGGCCATCGAGCGGGCCGGCTCCAAGGCCGGCAACAAAGGGGGCGACGCGATGCTGAGCGCCGTCGAAATGGTCAACCTGTTGAAGGCGATTTCCTGAGCCATGAACCCGCGCACACCGATCCTCCTGCTCGCCGCGGTGCTGGTGGCGCTCCTCTCCGGCTGCGGCAGCCCAGTGATCCCGCAGCCGCGCTTCGAGGAGGTGCTGCTGCAGGGCGAGGGCCGCGACAAGATTCTGATGATCGATATCTGGGGGCCCATCTCCAACGCCCCGATCCTCATTGCCAACGCCGGGATCATTCCGGGCATGACCGCCCGGGTGCGGCAGGAGCTTGAGATCGCGTTCCAGGACCCGCTGATCCGCGGGGTGCTGCTGCGGATCAATTCGCCCGGCGGAACGATCACCGACAGCGACGTGATCTACAACTCGCTGATGGAGTTCAAGAAGAGCAAGCGGGTGAAGATCGTGGCCTCAATGGGCGATATCGCGGCGTCGGGGGCGCTCTACATCGCCATGGCCGCCGACGAGATCTATGCCCACCCGACGACCGTCACGGGCAGCATCGGCGTCATCATGCCCCACATGGACTACTCGGGGCTGATGGAGGAGTTGGGGATCAAGTCGGACCCGATTACCTCCGGACCGTACAAGGATATCGACTCTCCCTACCGCCCCCGCACCCAGGAAGAGTACGAGATGATGAAGGGCATCGTCGATCACCTCCACGGCAAATTCGTCGACGTGATCGTCGCCGGGCGGGCCAAGATGACCACCGAGGAAGTGCGCGCCATCGCCGACGGCCGCCTGTTGACCGCGGAGGATGCCAAAGAGAGAGGGCTGATCGACGGCATCTCCTACCTTGACGAGGCCTACCGCCGCCTCTCCGGAATTTCCGGATTTCCGGAAAACCGGCTGGTGCGCTACACCAACGTCTGGCTCACCGGCCACAACATTTACTCCAACACCTTCCCCATCGAATTCAGCACGCCGTGAGGTGAGACGGCCGGGGAGACCGTGCCACCGCAAAGGGCCGCCGCACAGGGCCGCCGCACAGGGCCGCCGCACAGGGCCGCCGCACAGGGCCACCGCACAGGGCCGCGGACCGCCCCGCCGGAGATGACCGGTCCGCGCCGCCGCTTTATCTTGCCCGCGCGATTGGCTAAATTGAAGAGGCTCGCGCCCACTCTGCCGCGACTCCCGATTCGGGGGCCGATTTCGGGAAGGGTGCCGCTCCGCTCCGGCGGGCTGGGGAGTTCCACGGGCCAGAAGTCCGGGGCGATTGCCGGGGTGAGTGGCCGGGAGGCTGACGAGAGAACCGCCGATGCCCAAACCGCTGACGAGCTTTGCCGCGCGGATTCTGATGCTGCTGGTGGCGATCGGCGTCGTGCCGCTGATCGGCCTGGGGCTGATCCAGGATTATTACACCCGCGACATGCTCGACAAATTGAACGAGGACCGTGTGACGCGGCGCTTGGAGGCGGCGCTGCACCGGGTCAACACGTACATCGCGGACCGCTTCGGCGAGTTGGAGACCCTGGCCGACCACCCGCTGGTGAGATGGCAACTCCTGCCCGATCAGGCGCCGCCGGGGCAGTACGCCGCCCGGGCGGTCACCGCTTTCCTCGGTGAAGGCCACCCGAGCTTCGGAGTGCTACTCGTCTCCGACGGGGGCGAGGTGATGGCCTCCCTCGTGGAAAGCGCGAACACGAGGGACGTGGACTGGAACCGGTACCTGGACCGGCTGCCCTTCCGCAACCTCTATCAGGAGCGGGACCGCGGGTTGCTCGGTCCGGTGCGCCTGGAGGCGGTGGAGGGGGCGATCGTCTTCCTGTTCCAGCGGGTCTACCGGGATCCGGAGCGCAACTGGCCCATCGGATTGATCGTCATGCACCTCGGCATCGACGCGCTGGTGGAGCTCATGGAGATCAGCGAGGACGATGCCCTCGTGCCCTTCCTGCAGTCGCCGCTCGGCGAATACTTCCCCGGCGCCGCCGACGGGGCGCGTGGCCCGGCCAAGGTGGTGGCCTCCACCGCCCTGCTGGAGGGGTGGGAGCTGGTGATGTCCGTCGAGGAGCACCGGCTCATGGAGCCGATGGTGCAGTTGCGCCAGACCCTGGCCGTGTTGATGGTGGTGACCCTGGCGGCGGTGATCGCGATCATCGCCCTGTTCTATCGCCGCAGCGCCCTGCGCATCCGCAAGCTCACCGAAGGGGCGGAGGCGATCGCCCACGGCAACCTGCAATGGCGCCTGGAGGATCGTGGCAGCGACGAGATCTCGGCGCTCTCCGGCGCGTTCAACCGCATGGCCGAGCGGCTGGACAGCCTGATCGACGCCACGGTGCAGTCGGAAAAGATGGCCTCCCTGGGTAAGCTGGCCACGACCATCGCGCACGAGGTGCGCAATCCCCTGGCCAGCATCAAGACCGGCGTGCAGGTGGTGCGGGAGAACCTGAGCGATCCCGAGCAGGAGCGCATCCTGGGCAACGTGGTCGCCGAGATCGACCGCCTGAACCGGGTCGCTTCCGGGCTGCTCAACTTCGCGCGGCCCGTGCCCACCCGCAGCGAGGATGCCTCCGTGGACGAGATCATCGAGCGGGTACGCTCCCTCGTGGAGCGGCAGGCGGCCAAGCAGAACATCCGCATCAGCGCGGAAGTGGAGCCGAGCCTGACCATCCGCGTGGACACCAACCAGATGCAGCAAGTGCTGATGAACGTCGTGCTCAACAGCCTGCACGCCATGCCGGAGGGCGGAGCCCTCACCTTCCGGGCGCACCAGGCGGACCACCGGGTGGTGATCGACGTGATCGACACGGGAGTGGGGATGGCCCCCGACGCGGTCGAGCGCGCCGTGCGGCCCTTCGCCACCGCGAATCCCGACGGCACGGGGATCGGCTTGTCGGTGAGCCATCAGCTCGTGGAACGCAACCAGGGTCACATGGTCATCCAAAGCCTGCCCGACCAGGGCACCACGGTCAGCCTCTCCTTTCCCGCCGCCTAGCTCCGGCGGCAACATCGGCGAACCGCAGCGGCCATGGGCACACCGACCGTCCTGATCATCGACGACGAGCGGACCCTTGTCGAATCGCTGGCTTACGGGCTGAAAAAGCGGGACTTCAACCCCGTCAGCGCCTTCACCGGAAGCGAAGGGCTGGCCAAGGCCCAGGAGACCGCACCGGACGTTGTGCTGCTGGACATGTGGCTCCCGGACCAGTCCGGTCTGTCGGTGCTGCAATCCTTGCGCAAGAGCTTCCCGGAACTGCCGGTCATCGTCATTACCGCCCACGGCGATACCAAGACCGCGGTGGAAACGATGAAAATGGGCGCGGCGGACTTCCTCCTCAAGCCGTTCGAGTTGGAAGAGGTGGCCCACCTGATCCAGCGCACGATCGACTACCGGCGCATGGAGGACGAGGTGCGGTTTCACCGCCGCATGAGCCTCGACCGACCCGAGCACCTGGTGTGCGATCCGGCTTCCGCCATGGGCCGGCTGGTCGAAACCCTGATGGTCGCCGCACGCAGCCAGGCCCGCGCAATCCTGCTGCTGGGGGAATCGGGCACCGGCAAGGCGATGATCGCCAAGCTGCTGCACGACGAGAGCCCGCGCAAGGAGCAGCCGTTCGTGGAGGTGAACTGCGCCACGATCGCCCCGACCCTCTTCGAAAGCCAGCTCTTCGGCCACGAGAAGGGCTCCTTCACCGACGCCAAGGAATCGTACACGGGCCTGATCCGCATGGCCGAAGGGGGTACCTTCTTCCTGGACGAGATCGGAGAGGTGCCCCTCCCGTTGCAGCCCAAGCTGCTGCAATTCCTCGAGAGCCAGCGCTTCCGGCCGGTGGGAGGGCGGCGCGAATACAGCGTCGAGTTGCGGGTGGTGGTCGCGACCAACCGGGACTTGCAGGCTGAGGTGAAGGAAGGCCGCTTTCGCGCCGATCTGTTCTACCGGATCAACGTGGTGCCGTTCACCGTTCCGCCCTTACGGGACCGCATGGAAGACCTGCCGCCGCTCCTGGCCCACTTCATCGAATCCGCCGCCCGCAAGGAGGGTGCCGTGCCCATCCGGATCTCCGGGGAGGTCGACGCCCTGTTCCGCCGCCACGACTGGCCCGGCAACGTGCGGGAGTTGAAGAACCTGGTCGAGCGCTGGACCATCCTTCATCCCGGCCAGACGATCACCCGCGCCGAGGTGCCCCCGGAGATGACCGGCGATTCCGCCGGGGGACCGGCAGCCGTCCCTTCCCTGGGGGGCGAATCGATCGAGACGGTGCTCGACCGGACGGAGCGTTCCCTCATCGACCAGGCTCTGGCCGAGGCGGGCGGGCGCCGCGGACAGACCGCCGAGCGGCTGGGCATCTCCCGCCACGCACTGAAGCGCCGCATGCAGCGGCTGGGCATGGGCGAGGATTGACCGGGGGGATCAGTGCTCCGCCGTCAGGGCGCCGTTACGTTGGGCCAGGTAGTCCTCGGCGCGGTGCCGCACGATCTCGCCGTCCACCATGTAGATCACGTCCTCGGCGATGTTGGTGGCGAAGGTCGATCTCCCGGGGACGCCGATTTGCGGCCCGAATCGCCGGTGTTTCGGATGCCGGTCAAAATGCATGGAAATCAATGATCGATCGGCCGATGGCCGTGGCGCACCTTGGGGACCGTCGATCGGGTTCGGCGGGAAAGCGGTGCGGCATGCACGCTACACCCGAGTCCAGATTGCGGAAGCGTCGATTCCCTGGCACCGTCTTGCGGCAATTCCACGGCGGATTCGCCGACCGACCCATCCGGCAACTGCTCGACAATTCAAGATGGTGGGCGCGATCGGCGAACGGATTCGAGACACCGAAGAATGTGCCTTTGGGCCGCATCAATGTGTCGGCGCACCCCCGAAAATTAATGAAAGGGAATAGCATGACTACTATTGACAAACTGTTCGTACGATCGCCGTTTCGGCCTCTCCAACGTCACATGGATCAAGTAGCAAAGTGCGTTGCTGGAATGGAGAAGCTTCTCAAAATTGTCGTTGCGGGAGAATCAGGCGACGTGAACGGCCTAGCTGCGGAAGTTTCAAAACTCGAGCATCAAGCGGATTTAATCAAAGACGATATCCGCAATCAATTATATCGTCCATTATTCACGGCAGTTAGGCGAGAACGAATTCTGGATATGCTTTTTATTCAAGATAATATAGCCGATACTGCCGAGGATGTTTGCGTCGTTCTTACCTTCAAGAGTCTCAATCTTCATCCGCCCGTTTTATCCCTATTTTCCAAATTCAGAGAGCTGAATATTAATGCCTTCGACCGCGTGAAAGAAATTATCGAGCAGCTCGATGAGCTCGTGGAGTCCGGATTCGGAGGAGCGGAAGCCGAGAGGGTTCGCATTATCGTCCACGAGGTCGCGCATTTGGAACACGAGGCGGACGTTGTTCAGATAGCATTGATGAAGGAGCTTTTTTCGGCCGAAGCAGTCATTTCGCACGGGGATTTCTACCTCTGGACAAGACTCATTCGTGAACTCGGAGAGGTCGCCAATCAATCGGAAAACCTAGCCAACAGCATTCGCTCGACCCTTGAACTGAAGTAAGCAAACTGTATATGCGCACGACCTACGGAGTAGGAAATCTCAATGCTTGACGTTCAACTGGTACTTACGATCTTGGTGGTCGTGGTCGGTTTTTACACCGCCTGGAACATCGGTGCGAACGATGTGGCCAACGCCATGGGAACATCGGTTGGATCCGGCGCGCTCACGCTGAAGCAAGCTGTGGTCTATGCTGCCATTTTCGAGTTCTTGGGAGCTTTCCTGGTGGGGTCGAACGTCTCGGAGACAGTCCGGAAGAAGATGTTCGATCCACAACTCTTCGAGACTCTGTACGGGAATGAGGGGGCCATCATTCTGGCTTGTGCAATGATCGCCGCATTGATGGCCGCTGGGACGTGGTTGATGTTCGCATCCTATCACGGATGGCCCGTCTCGACGACGCACTCGATCGTTGGCGCGGTTGTGGGCGTTGGAGCGGCTGCACTCGGTTTCGAGAACATCGAGTGGGGTAAAGTGGGTCTGATTACGGCTGGGTGGGTCGTATCCCCGTTGATGGCCGGTACGATCGCTTATTTGCTTGCTCGCATGTTGCTGAAAGGTGTTTTTCAAAAGGAGAATCCGTTCGAAGCTGCTAAAAAGGTCGCACCTTATCTGGCTTTTCTAGTTCTCATCGTACTCGTGGGAGTCGGTACGTTCAAGGGGCTGAAGCCACTGTGGCAGACATTGGAAGTCAACCCCATGGAGGGCCGGGTGCTCCTGTTGGTTATCTGCACGGCATTAGGAATGGGCGGCATCGGTATGCTCGTCACCAAACGGCTGGTTCGCAATATCCACTCCGTTCGAGACAGTCTCAGGCCACAGTATCGGGCAGACACTCCAAGTTCGCTTGGGACGAGCGCGGATCATATGGATATGCAGTCGGCAGAGCGCGTCTTTATCTACTTGCAGGTGCTCACGGCATGTTTCATCGCCTTCGCCCATGGCTCGAACGATGTCGCAAATGCCGTGGGACCCATGTCCGCGGCCTATCAAGCCATCGACACCGGCCGGGTCGCCGGGGAAGCCGGCGTGCCCGCCTGGACACTGGCGCTCGGGGGACTGGGCATCGTCGCTGGACTGGCGATGTGGGGCTGGCGCGTGATCGAGACGATTGGGAAGCGTATTACGGAGCTCACGCCGAGTCGGGGTTTTGCAGCCGCGTTTGCAGCGGCGATCACGATTCTTCTGGCGTCGGTCCTGCCGCTGGGTCTTCCCGTATCTACCACGCATACTCTGGTCGGGGCGGTGCTCGGCGTGGGTTTCGCGCGCGGATTGGCGGCACTCGACTTGTCTGTGATCAAGTTCATATTCGCCGGCTGGGTGATCACGATCCCCGCTGGGGCGACCCTCGCAATTGCCTTTTTCTACCTTCTAAAGGGGGTACTGCTTTGACGTCAGGCCGAATGCACACGCGCAACGACGGGGAGAAGCTGGGGCAAAATCCGGTGTGATCGCCTAAGGCGGGTGCGGACGTTGGGTGCAGCACCGGTTCTGGTCGAGGGCGATCATCGGCCGCATTTACAGAGTGGAGGGCGACCTCGGAATCGCCCGCGCCTCGGATGCCGCCCCGGGCGCGCCGAAAGGGCCGGCCGGGCTGGGCAGCGGTTCCCCCGGCACCGTGTGGCTTACCCCGATGCGAAAATTGGATGGGGTAACCCGATCCCGCAAGGGGCTTGGCGGGCCGAACGCCAGGTGTGGAACCGGGCGGGTGGCGGCCGATCGGCCAAGCTTTCGCGGAACTACCGGATCGCGGTGGGGATATTGCGGGGGTTTGTCCAGGGCGATCTCCCCGCCGCCAAGTATGCGATCGGCTACGACCGACAGACCGGCTACGCCGAAAACTCGGCGGACGGCGGCACCCTGCTGGCCGCATTCGGCGCCGCGAAGTGGGGCGGCGTCACGATCGGCGTGGGTTACGAGAAATTCTCCGGCGAGTCGCGCAGCCGCCGCGCCTT
>JAPUJL010000308.1 GCA_027296185.1 SAR324 cluster bacterium
GCTGGGGATGGGGCACGATGTGATTTCCCTGGACAATTACTTCACCGGCACCAAGGGGAACATTAGACCCTTGACGGACAATTTCCGCTTCGAGGCGATTCGTCACGACATCACCGATCCAATTTACCTGGAAGTGGAACACATTTATAACCTCGCCTGCCCGGCTACTCCGGTGCACTACCAGTACAACCCGGTGAAGACGGTCAAGACCAACGTCATGGGCACGATCCACATGCTCGGCTTGGCGAAGCGGGTCAATGCGCGCGTCCTCCAGGCGTCGACCTCCGAGGTCTATGGCGATCCCGAGGTGCAGCCTCAAACCGAATCCTATTGG
Source organism: SAR324 cluster bacterium (assembly GCA_027296185.1). Lineage (GTDB taxonomy): Bacteria > SAR324 > SAR324 > SAR324 > JACQKK01 > JAPUJL01. The sequence goes on from JAPUJL010000308.1 coordinate 335, forward strand.
GGCAACGTCAACCCCATCGGCCCCAGAAGCTGCTACGACGAGGGCAAGCGCGTGGCGGAAACGCTGATGATGGACTACCACCGCCAAAATCAGGTGGATATCCGAATCGTCCGCATCTTCAACACCTACGGTCCCCGCATGCGGCCCGACGACGGGCGGGTCGTCAGCAATTTTATCGTCCAGGCCCTGAAGAACGAGCCGATCACGATCCACGGCGACGGCAAGCAGACGCGGGCGTTCTGTTACGTCAGCGATATGGTGGAAGGCATCGTCCGGATGATGGAGACCCCGGACCTGACCGGGCCGGTGAATTTGGGCAATCCAGGGGAATTCACCATGCTGCAACTGGCGGAGCAGGTGAAATCCCAAACTGGCTCAAGTTCCGAAATCGTGTTTGTCCCGCCGCGCGAGGACGACCCTATTCAGCGCAATCCCGACATTTCCCTGGCCGAGGAGAAGCTCGGCTGGCGGCCCACCGTCCAATTGGAGCAGGGCCTGGACCGCACCATCGCCCACTTCGACGACCTCCTGCGCAGCACCGCAAGCTGAGCTCCGCGGCGATGCCCGGCCTGGCCGGGCTTCCGCAATTCCGCCTCCAGTGGGGAATATCATGATTCGGCGCTCGCATCCGCGGACCCGATCGGCCGCATTTTTCCGCCGATACCGGTCTGATGGAGCACCCTGCGGTTGACATTTGGCCGCAAATCTCCGAACGTATGTTCACTATTTTTCCGAATCGATGGCGGCTTCAATCGGGAGCGCGCCGGGCATGCGGATGGGCATCGCTTGCGGCAATCGCCTGGGCCAATCGATTGGGGCACATAGGGAACCAGCTCAGCCCACGGAGGGCTTGCAAATATGAAAGTTTTGACCCGAAGACAGCAGGAAGTGCTGGACTACATCGCCTCGTACCTTCAGGAGCGGGGCTATTCACCGGCGGTGCGGGACATCGCCAAGCACTTCCACCTGGTGTCCGCGGCGGGCGTACACAAGCACATCAAGGCCCTGGTCAAGAAGGGAGTCCTGGCCAAGGAGGACTATCTGTCGCGCTCTTTGCGGGTCTTGCGCCCCAAGTCCGCGCCGGCGGCAGGCGACACGGTAGAGCTGCCGCTGATGGGGTATGTGGCGGCCGGTCAGCCCATCGAGGCGGTGCAGCAGGGTCAGGAGACCATCGCCGTTCCCAGCGGTCTGCTCACCAAGACCCACGGCAATTACCTGCTGAAGGTACGTGGGGAGTCGATGATCGAGGAATTTATTTGCGACGGAGACTACGTGGTGATGGAACCGCGGGAGACTGCCGACAATGGAGAAACCGTCGTCGCCCTTATCAACGGTCAGGAAGCCACGCTCAAGCGCTTCTACCGGGAGGCGGACCATATCCGCCTGCAACCGGCCAACCCGTCCATGGCGCCCATCCTGATCCGCGACGAGGATGTCCGGGTGCAGGGGGTGGTGGTGGACATCTGGCGCCGGTACCGCTAGCCCACCGCTCCCTCCAAAGCACTGACGCAACGGCCGCCGTTGCGGATGTCGGCACCGGGGGTGGGGCTTGCGGCCCTGTCAGCTTATCCAAACCCCTCAGATCGTCGAAATTAAGCCCTGTTCGGGGGTGCTGTCGGGCGGAATGACGTTGGTATCTTCCGCCATGCGCTTCTCCTCTTCCTCGATCTGTTCCTCGGTCAGCGGCGTGGTGGGCTGGGTCAGCGCGATTCGAATCACCTCGTCCAGATGCGTCACCGGAGAGATTTTCAGGTCCTGCAGAATTTCCTCGGGGACATCCGCCAGGTCCTTCTCGTTCTCCTTGGGAATGATCACCTCCCGGATCTTGCCCCGCCGGGCGGCCAGCAGCTTCTCCTTGAGCCCGCCGATCTGCAGCACGATCCCGCGCAGGGTGATCTCGCCGGTCATGGCCACATCATGGCGCACGGGAATGTGGGTCAGGGCGCTAACCAGGGAGGACACCAGCGTGACGCCGGCGGATGGGCCGTCCTTGGGAATCGCCCCTTCGGGCAGGTGGATGTGAATATCCAGCTTCTTCAGTTCCGAAGGGAGGATGCCAAAAGTGTAGGCCTTGGAGCGGATATAGCTGACCGCGATCTGCGCCGATTCCTTCATCACGTCGCCCAACTGCCCCGTCACGGACAGCTTGGCCGACCCGGGCATGGTCTCCACCTCGGTGATTAAGAGTTCGCCGCCCGTCGACGTGACGCCCAGGCCGTTGGAGATGCCGATCTCGCCGTGTTCTTCGGGCTCGGTGTGCTGAAACCGGGGGACGCCCAGGTACTTGACCAGGGTTTTGGGCGTCACGGTCATCTGGCGCAGCTTGTCGGTCTTGACGAATTGCGTCACGACCTTGCGGAAAATCTTGCCGATCTCCCGCTCCAGGCTGCGCACACCGGCCTCGCGCGTGTACCCCTCGACGATTGCCCGAAGGGCGTCGTTGCGGAGCTTGATCTTTTTTTCTTCCAGCCCGTGCTCTTTTTTCTGTTTGGGCACCAGGTGACCCTCGGCGATCTTGACCTTCTCCAGCTCGGTATAGCCTGGCAGCGAAATCACCTCCATGCGGTCCAGGAGCGGGGCGGAAATGAATTCCGTGGTGTTGGCCGTGGTGATGAACAGCACCTCGGAGAGGTCGTATTCCACCTCCACGTAGTGGTCCATGAAGGTGTTGTTCTGCTCGGGGTCCAGCACTTCCAGCAGCGCCGCGGAAGGATCGCCCATGATGCTGGAGTACAGCTTGTCGACCTCGTCCATGAGAATGACGGGGTTCTTGCTCTTGGCTTTGCGCACCGCCTGAATGATCTTGCCCGGCATGGCGCCGATATAGGTGCGGCGGTGCCCCCGGATTTCCGCCTCGTCGCGAATGCCACCGAGGCTCATCCGGGCGAAATTGCGGCCCAGGGCCCGCGCAATGGACTTGGCAAGGGAAGTTTTGCCCACCCCGGGCGGTCCCACGAGACACAGGATCGGGCCTTTGAGCTCTCCCTTCAGGCTGCACACCGCCAGATACTCGATGATCCGCTCCTTCACCTTATCCAGGCCGTAATGATCCTCGTCGAGGATCACCCGGGCTTTCTCCAGATCGAAAGAGTCTTCCGTGTAAATGCTCCAGGGGAGGCTGGCGAGCCAATCCAGGTAGTTCCGGCCGACGTTGGCCTCGGCGGACATGGGCGACATCATCCGCAGCTTCTTGAGCTCCTTTTTGGCCACCTCGTCGGCGTGCTTGGGCATTTTGGCTTCCTTGATCTTCTCCTCAAGCTCGTCGAATTCGTCCCGCACCTCGTCGGTCTGGCCCAACTCCTTTTGAATCTGCCGCAGTTGGTCGTTCAGGTAGGAATCCCGGTGGGTGTCGCCTACGTTTTTTTGCACCTGATCCTTCAGCCGCCGCTCCAACCGGCGGACCTCGGATTCGTCTATCATCTGGCTGTAGACCCGCTCCAGCCGCTCCTTGGGGTCGAGGGTCTCGAGGATGGATTGCTTCAGGTCGCGGGTGGCCACCAAGAGTGGGGCGATCCGGTCCGGCAACTCGTAGGGCGGGCTTTGGAGAATTTTGCGGGTGTCGATTTCCCCTGGGTTCTTCTTGGTCTCGGCTAGATAGCCTTCCAGTTCCTTCCCCACCTTCTCGGCCAGTTCCTTGATCTCCTCGTCCTCGTTCTCGATCAAGGGAATGGGCTCCACGTCCGCTACGTAATGGTCGGTGTCCATCACCGCCCGAACCAGCCGGGCGCGGCTCTTGGCCTCGTAGAGGGCCTTGAGGGTGCCGTTAGGCAGGCGCATGATCTGCAGGATGTTGCCGACCGTTCCCACGGAAAAGAGGTCGTCCGCGTCCGGCTTTTCGACCGAGGTATCCTTCTGGGTCACGACGAATATGCGGCGATCGCTGCTCAGTGCGCGCTCCACCGCCTCCATGGACTGCTTGCGGCCGATGAAGAAGGGGATCGTCATCCCGGGGTAGATAATGTCCTCCCGCATGGGGAGCATCGGCAGACTGACGATTTCATTTTGAACTGGGTCACTCATCCTGAACACCTATCGAAACGTATTGATCCGGCCCCGCATTGTGAAGCGGGAGCATGGCCCGGGCCTTCCTCTGCGGCGGGGCAATCCTGCCCTGCGCGCGTCCTATGGCCCACTGCAAGGGTATCACACATCCCGGCCCCGGCAAATGGAGTCACCGGCCGCCGAATGTGCACCCCCGAGCCGTTCCAGTGGCGATTTCCCGGCCGAATTCCCGGTCCCGGCCCGGTTGACAGGGCACCGGGTTCAAGCTTTAATCGGGTGAGAGGTTGGAACCCTGTGCTGGTTGCACTTAGGGCGGCCCTTGGGCACGGACGCGCCTTTAACGAATGCGAGAAATGCGGTGATCACGCTGACCGAGGATGCGGCCAAAGAGATTCGAAAAGTCAAGACCGGCGAGGATCTAAGCGACGACGTGCCCATGCGCATCGGGATCAAGGGCGGAGGCTGCGCCGGATTCACCTACACCTTCGAATTCGACTCGAAGAAGGGAAAGTTCGACCTGGAATTCGAATCCCAAGGGCTGAAGATCCTGGTCGACAAGAAGAGTCATCTCTACATCGACGGAACCGAAGTCGGTTGGAGTTACAGCCTGATGGACCGGGGGCTCAAGTTCACGAATCCCGCCGCCAAGGGCTCCTGCGGCTGCGGAACGTCGTTCATCTACGAACCGCCGGAGGAGGATAAAACCCTTCCCACGCTGCAGTTCACTTGATCGTTCCGCGCTGTTCCCCTCATGGCTAAGGTGCTCCTGCTGAACGGCCCGAACCTCAACCTGTTGGGGGAGCGCCAGCCGTCGATCTACGGCACCACCACCCTGAAAGAGATCGAAGATACCGTCCGCGCGAAGGTGGAGCAGGCCGGTCACACGTGCGTCACGTTTCAATCCAACAGCGAAGGCGCGCTCGTCGACTGGCTCCACCATGAGCGGCCGGCGGACTTCCTCATCCTCAACGCGGCCGGTTTCACCCATACCAGTGTGGCCTTGCGGGACGCCGTGTCGGCCATCGCGGTGCCGTTCGTGGAAGTTCACATTTCCAACATCTACAAGCGCGAGCCGTTCCGCGCCCACTCCTACTTCTCCGATATCGCGGAAGGGGTGATGGCCGGGCTGGGTCCCCGCGGGTACGACTTTGCCGCCGAATTCGCGCTGGATTTCCTGAAGCGGGGCCAGTGAAGCGGGCCGTGACGGCCTGCCTCGCCACCGCGAGCGGGGGAATTCGGGGGGCGGCTCCCTCGAACGATGGGTGGTGGGAATTGCTCGCCGAATAGTGATAGGATAGAACGAAATTATGGCCGTGGAGCGTACCCTTTCGATCGTCAAGCCGGATGGTGTCCGCACCAACGTCATTGGAGAGGTGTTCAAGCGTTTCGAATCCGCCGGATTGCAAATCGTGGCGGCCCGGATGACGTCGCTCACCAAGGCGCAGGCCCAGGCGTTCTATGCCGTGCACCGCGAGCGGCCGTTTTTCGATAGCCTGACGACGTTCATGAGTTCCGGACCCATCGTGGCCAGCGTGCTGGAAGGGGAGGACGCTATCAACCGCAACCGGGAGCTGATGGGCGCCACCAACCCGGCGGAAGCGGCGCCGGGCACCATCCGCAAGGAGTACGCCTCGAGCGTCGAACAGAACATCGTCCACGGATCGGACGCGCCCGAGACGGCCAGGGAGGAAATCGGCTTTTTCTTCTCACACGCCGACCTCGTGCAGGGAGTGCGCACCTAGCCGAGCCCTCGGTACCGCCATTTTACAGGGACGTAAAACGGTGATCGTCGCCAAGCTGAAGGAATCCTTCCATACCGCCGAGTCCATCACGCTGGAGTTCACGGGCTTGATGCGCTCGACGTTCGCCTACTACAGCGAGCTGCAGGCCCACTTTCACGAGCAGTTGCCGGAGCATCTGCACCAGTCGCAGTTGATCTCGCTGCTGAACGCGGATATCAAGCCGCGGCTGTTCAACCATCCCTTCTGCGAGCGCATCCAGGAGTCGCTGAAGGCCCTGCGCCGGGCCATCATCCGCCTCGAGGACTTCCGGGCGGCCCACCCGGAACTGCCCGAGTACGTGAACAATCTGGAGACCCTGAGCAAGCTGGGCGAGCGGGTGGAGGCGCTTTACCAGAAGCACTGGGAGTATTACCGCTACCAGAGCAACGTGACGGAGCAAGAACTGGTCGCCTTCCTGCTGGAAGTGGACCGGATCGGATACGAGTGGGACGTCTATCTGGAGGGTTTTTCCGCGGCGGGCGGACTCGTCCGGGCCATGGGCGGCGAGCCGCCGCCGGAGAACACCGGAACCCTCCGCGTGGCCTACCAGCGGGCCCATCCGGCCCACTATGCGGTGCAGACCCTCACCTCGCTGATGGATTTCCTCAGGGCCTGTTACCGCTTCATCTGCGCCGCCCACGACCTGGACGCCGAGGCGCAGCCGCTGACGATGCTGCAGGTGGAGATCGGCGACCCGGTGGAAATGCAGTTGGCCGTGCCCCAGGTGGCGGCGGAATCGTACCGGAAGTTCCTCCAGTACCTGTTCCTGAAGGACATGCTGCACCGGGAAACCCTGCTCAAGTTCGTCATGGAGGCGATCCTGCGCGAATACCGTCCGGGCGGCGCCTTGGCGCCGGCGGCTCTGCAGAGCCATCAGAAGGAGATTTCCGCGCGGCTCAAGGCCCTGCCGCCGGACGGGCGGTTCACCATTTCCGACCGCACCTTCCCCGACGACGGGGTGCGGGTGATGCACGAGTTTATCGTGGCCCTCGAGGAGAGGTCCATTCCCCACGATGCCCTGATCCAGGCCGGGGAGAAGGGCAAGCGCAGCGGCCGGGTGCGGAAATCCGCGAAGGCCGGCGGAACGTTCCCGGAGAGCCCCGCGCCGCAACGGCCGGAAGCCCGGCCCGAGGCGGGATCGCAGCCCCGCACCGGCCCGCGGCCGGCTCCCCGCCCTGGGGACGAGCTATCTCCCGGGGAAAAGGAACACATCCGCATCCTGACCGACAAGGAGCTGGAGTACTCCACCGCTCCTGAGCGGTAAGTGGGCTATTCCCGGTAGGTGCCCCACTCCTCGCGGAGCGCGTGGGCGATTTCCCCCAAGGTTACATTCCGTTCCACCGCCTCGACCACGGCGGGCATCATGTTTTCCGTGCCGCGGGCGGAGCGCCGGATCTCCTCGAGCGCTTCATGGGCGGCCTGCCCGTCGCGCCGAGCCTTGAGGGCTGTGAGCCGCGCCACCTGGCTCTCGCGGATAGCGTCGTCCACCCGGAAGATTTCCGGCTCGACCGCCTCCTCCTGCACGTAGTCGTTGACCCCCACGACGATCCGCTCGCGGCGGTCGATGGCAATCTGGGTCTCGTAGGCCGTGGAGCGGATTTCCTTTTGGAAGAACCCGCTTTCGATCGCCTCGATGGAGCCGCCCATCTCGTCCACCCGCTCGATGTAGTCCATCACCCGCGCCTCGAACTCGTCGGTCAGGGCCTCGACGAAATAGGATCCGGCCAGCGGATCGGCCGTATCCGTCACGCCGGTTTCCTGGGCGATGATCTGCTGGGTGCGTAGCGCCACGCGCGCCGCGTGCTCCGTGGGCAGCCCCAGGGCCTCGTCCATTCCGTTGGTGTGCAGGGATTGGGTGCCGCCCAGAACCGCGGCGAGGGCCTGGAACGCCACGCGGGCCACGTTATTTTCCACCTGCTGCGCGGTCAGCGTGCTGCCGCCGGTCTGGGTATGGAAGCGCAGCATCATGGAGCGGGGATGTTCCGCCCGGAAGCGCTCCTTCACGATCTTCGCCCAGATGCGCCGGGCGGCGCGGAACTTCGCCACCTCTTCGAAGAAATTGCTGTGGCCGTTGAAGAAGAAGGAGAGCCGCGGGGCGAATTGGTCGATCTTCAGGCCCGCGTCCAGGGCCGCCTGGGTGTAACAAATGGCGTTGCAAAGCGTGAAGGCGAGCTCCTGCACCGCCGAGGCTCCCGCCTCCCGGATGTGGTAACCCGAGATGGAAATCGTGTTGAACTTGGGAAGCTCCCGGTCGCAATAGGCGAAAATGTCGGTGATCAGCCGCAGGGAGGGCTTGGCCGGATAGATGTGCGTGCCGCGGGCGATGTACTCCTTCAGAATATCGTTCTGGACGGTGCCCGATAGGACCGCCGGTGCCAAGCCCTGGCGCTTGCCGACCGCCACGTAAAGGGCCAGGAGCACGAACGCGGTGGCATTGATGGTCATCGACGTCGATACCCGGTCCAGGGGGATATCGCGGAACAGCACCTCCATGTCCGCGATCGAGTCGATGGCGACACCCGTCTTTCCCACCTCTCCCTCGGCCATGGGGTCGTCGCTGTCGTAGCCGATCTGGGTGGGGAGATCGAACGCGACGGAGAGGCCCGTCGTGCCGTTATCCATGAGGTAGCGATACCTGCGGTTCGATTCCTCCGCGCTTCCGAACCCCGCATATTGGCGCATGGTCCACAACCGCCCGCGGTACATGTCCGGATAGATGCCGCGGGTGAAGGGGTACTCCCCGGGTGCGGCCAAGTTTCCGTCGGTTGGGCGGTCGTCGGCGCCGTAGTGGGTTTTAATGGGGATGTTGGAGGGGGTGGTTCGGTTGTTGGGAGTGTTCATGGGATGCTTTTAAGGAAACATAATATCGCCGCTCATTAATCTAGGTGTATAATTTGCGCTGTCTGTCAGAAGCGATTCACCTATCGTATAAGCAGCTTACGGGACCGAGTCGCTGGATGGTAATTTTATGAGGTGGTTTCCTCGAGCCGTTTCATCTGATGGAAGATGGCCTGGAAAACCCCGTGTACCGCCTCGTTGGAGAGCGGTCCCCGATTGGCCTCCGCAAGCTTGGCGAGTACCGATCGCTCCCGCTCCGGAACGTAAATCGGCTCGTTGATTTTCTTCTTGATTCTGCCGATTTCCAATGCACAGGCCGCCCGGCGGTTCAGCAGGTCGAGCAACTGCAGATCGATTCGGTCGATCTCTTCGCGGGATCGGGCGATCATCGGTTCGTCATCCTTGCCGGTCATCGAATCCTTGGTGATCCTTCCGGTCTCGGCACCCGATGATTGGAGTGGTGGGCGCTCCCCTCGCACGCGGCGGGGCTCAAAATCGACCGATTCACGTGTCGTTCGAGTAGGTTACGAATTTCTAGCGCCTCCATCCCAACACTATCGCGGGAAAATGGCAATCCTGGCTGTATCCCGGCGCCGCAGCGGTGCCCGGCACTCGTTGGCAACCCACGGCCCCCATCGGTCCCGCCAGGGCCACCCGGCCGCGGCCGGCGCAGCCGTTGGCCCAGGCGACGGCCCAGGCGATGGCCCAGGCGATGGCGAGGTCACGGCCTTGCCCCGCCGGCCCGTTTTTCCACTCGTTTATCCGCCGGCTTGGCCTGGCGCTCGCGACCTCTCCAAGAGATGGCGATCGGGGTTCCCTGCAGCCCGAAATGGTACCGCAGCCGGCCGGTGAAGTAGCGGGTGTACGCCGGAGTCATGCATTCGGGGTGGTTGGTGAAGAAGCAGAATACCGGCGGCCGTACCCCGACCTGGGTGCCGTAGTGGATCTTGGTGGCCGAGCGCCCTTTGCCGGGCGGGGGGTGGCTGAGCACCGCCGGGCCGATGATCCGGTTCAGGTCCGCCGTTTGAATGCGCCGCTCGAATTCCCGGAACGCCATCCGAACTTCTTGAAATAACTGCTCGATTCCCTCTCCTTCCACCGCACTGAGCTTTACCAGCGCCGCGTGGGGGATGAACCGCAAACGGTGCCGCACGTCCTTCTCGATCTCATCGGCGCGCCGGGGATCGTGCTTCACCAGATCCCACTTGTTCAGGGCGAGCACCACCGCCCGCCGGCGCAATTCGATATGCCCGGCGATCTTGGCGTCCTGCTCGGAAATGGGCTCCAGCGCGTCGATCACCAGCACGGCCACATCCGCCCGCTCCAGGGCGCCGAGGGAAGTCGCGGCGCCGATCTTGTCCAACGCCAGCTTTGTCTTAGCGCGCCGGCGGAGCCCCGCCGTGTCGATCAGGGTGAACCGCTCCCCGCCAACTTGCACCGGCACGTCGACCGGTTCCCGGGTGGTTCCGGCGATCTCGGACACGATCATCCGTCCTTCTCCCAGCACCCGGTTCACCAGGGAGGACTTGCCCACGTTGGGTTTACCCATGATCGCCACCCGCACCCCCGGCGGTTGGGATGCGGGAGACCCTCCCTCCCCCGCGCCTTTCGGGACCGGCAGCGCCCCTGCGGTCGCCTCCAGGGCGGCCTCGATCCCCAGGCCGTGGTGCGCCGAAACGCTGTACAGCTCCCGGCTGCCGAGGGCATAGAAATCACCGATTTGCGCCTCGCGCCGGCGATGATCCACCTTGTTGACGATGGTGAACACCGCCTTTCCCGTGGGCCGCAACCACTCCGCGAGCTGCTGATCCAATGGGTTGAGCCCCTCGACTCCGTCGACCACGAGCCACACGGCATCGGCATCGGCCACCGCCTTCTGCACCTGCTCGGCGATTTCCGTGGCGAACTCGGCACCCCGGTCGAACCCCATCCCGCCGGTATCGATCACCCGGTACCGCCGCCCGCCCCAGATCACCCGCCCCTCGCGGCGATCCCGGGTCAGGCCGGGGCTGGCCGCCACCAGCGCCTTCCGGCCGTGGGTGAGCCGGTTGAACAGCGTGGATTTACCCACGTTGGTCCGGCCCACCAGGGCGATCGCGGGTAGGACTTCCCTCGCGGCAGCCGGTTCGATGTGTTCGGTGGATTCGCTCATCGTGACTTGGACGGAGTTAGAAGAAGTACTGGATTTGGATATTACCGCCGTCCCACGCCCGTTGCACCAGAATGTCCAGGTCCCAGGTGGAATTGAAGAAGAAGCGGTACCGCTCGCCCTCCGCCAGAACCAACCCCACGGCGGCTTTGATCTGAAGCGACTTCTCGTTGCCCTCCTTCGGCGAATCGGCGCCCTCCTTGACCAGCTCCTGGGCCACGCCGGAATACAATCCGAAAATCCAAGAGGCCCAGTCGTTGCGCCCGTGCTCCCACACCGCGTAGCCCAGGCCCGTGGTGAGCTCGCTGCGGAAGTCCGCGTCGGGAAACGGCGATCGGATGCGGTTTTCGAAGCGCCCGTCCAGGTAGCCAAGGGTCAGGAAATCGCCTTCCCCAAGGGCGAATCCGCCGTGCACGTCCAACCAGCGCAGGTAGAGCCGCTGCCGCAGATCGGGCACGGTATCGGCTGGGCTGTCGGGCTCCTGACGCCGCTTTTCCAGGTCGTGGCTGTAAGTGAATCCGGCCATCCAGTCCTGCCCCTGCCACCACTCGACCGTCGCATCCACCTCCTCGCCTTCATATGTGCGGGTGATCTCCGCGTCCAACTCCCGGAAGACCGCTTCGTCTTCCCGTTTCAGGTCCAGTTGGACGAATAGCCGTTCGTGCCAGAAGTGGCGGATTTCCAGTCGATGGAGTACCGGGATCTGCTCGAAGCGTTCTGGATCCCGGGCACCGCTCCGATTCCTGTCGTTGAAAAGGTCGAATTGGTCCAACCTGCTGAACCGGACGAAGTTCCAGTCGCTGCGTTCCCCGTAGGCCACGGCGTAGCCCATCCGGTTTTCCCGCTTGTCCGCGGCGACCCATCCGATCGCCGAGCCATAGATGCCCCGCCCGAACCGCAGCTCGATCTCCTGATAGAGCTCGTCCGAGCGGAAAAACGACTCCTCCTCCTGGAAATACAAAAACGTCATGTAGCGGCCCAGATCGGCTTCCAGGCGGATTTGATGGAAGAGGTAGAAGCGCTCCTTGGAGATGCTCCCCACGGACGCCAAAAACGCGTTGGGCTCGGTGTAGGCCCTGAAACGCCACGTGACGGGAAACTGGTACGCCTTCCAATCCAGGAAGTTCTCGTCGTCCAGCTTGTGCCGCTCGATGGCGAAGTTGCCGTTGAACTGGGCCTGTACCGGCGGCGCGTGCCACGTGAGCAGCAGGGCGGCCAGAAGCGGAATCGCCGCCAGCCGCCCGATTCCCGCGCAAATCCGCTCCTTGGCGTGCCATTCGGCGGAGCGCCGATTGACAGTGGCATCGACAGGGACATTGACAGTGACGAAGCCCGTTGGCATCATGTGCCCCGCCCCTGGCTATCCCGAACGCCGCCGCGATTCCGGCCGCACCCGCCCCGCCCCCTGGAGCCTCCATGGCGTCCATCGCCGAGCGCCTCGATACGGTCCATTTCGTTGTGGACGAATCCGCCCATATCGTGGTGGATGGGGAGAAATGCCGTGGATGCGAGGCCCACCCGTGCCTCACGTTCTGCCCTGCCCACTGTTTTACCAAGAACGAGCGGGGCGGG
>JAPUJL010000309.1 GCA_027296185.1 SAR324 cluster bacterium
TTGGACGCGCGGCTGGCGCAAGTCCGCCGTGGGCAAAACCAACGTGGTTTCGCTGCTCGGTTACCGCAAGAATCATCCCCGCGCCCCAGCGCAGCAGGCGGGCTTCCGCGAGCGGCGCAGCATGGCGCTGGCGTTCGCCACCGCCGAGCAGGGCGAGGCCGAGGAGCTGATCAAGTTGCTGCGCGGCGAGGGAATGCGCCCGGTGCTCGTCACGGCCAAAACTGCCGACGGACAGCATCGCGTGCGGTTCGAAATTCGGCTCGCTCATCACGAGGCAGAGCAGGCCAAACCCCTGATCAACTGGTTCAAGCTCAAACAGGGGAAGACGCCGAACTGATCCCATCCGGCGGGCGGGGTACGGGCGCCTAACCGCGCCGGCGCCGCGAATGGGCCGCCGACAGATCGCCCAGGCCGGCAGCGCCGGCTACCACCCGCGGGCGATTAATTTCCGGGTCATCCCGATCCCCATCCAGAGGCCGGAACAGCGCGGCCCGGAGCAGCGAGGATGCGCCAGCCAGAGCCCGAGACCCACGCGGCCAACCTGCAGCCGTTACGCAGCCTGGCGCTGTTCGATTCCTTCAGCGAGCGGGAGCTGGAACAGATCGCCAAGTGCTGCACGCTCGCCCGCTACGGTGAGGGAGAAACGCTGGTCAGGGAAGGCGATCCACCCGATGGCCGGGTCTACTTCCTGCTCGCCGGGCAGGTTTCCGTATTCGTCAACGAGAAGTTCATTCTCTCCCTCAACCGCCGCGGCGACATCATCGGCGAGATGAGCCTGATCGGCGAGGAGCCGCGCTCCGCCACGGTGCGGGCGGACGATCCCTCCGAATTCCTCGTGTTGCGCTCGGTGATCGATATGGTGGAAGACAGCGACCCCGATTACCGCCTGCGCTACTACTTCACGCGCATGTTTTCCGCGATCCTCAGCGAAAAGCTGCGGCTCACCTCCGACCGCGCGAAGCTGTACGAGGAGGCCGTGTTACACAGCCGCGATGTGGAGGCTCACAGCTCCGATCTGGAGGAGCGCATCGCCCACAACCTGCGGCAGATCCGGCTTTACTCGCACCTGGTGGACACGGCCAAGGACGCTATTCTCATCGCGAACCTGGAGGGGATCGTCGAGAGCGCCAATCCATCCTTCGCGGAAACCTTCGCCATTCCCGTTGCCGATGCCCCGGGAATGAGCCTGCACGAATTACTGGGGCTGGCCCGGGACGGCGCGCCGGACTGGGCGGCAGTCGCCGCCGCCGCAACGGACGATGGTTGGAGCGGCGAGGTCGCCGTCCGCGCCGCCGGGGGCCCGGAAATACCCGCCGACTGCACCGTCTCCCTCGTTCACGACGGGGAGCGGGTGCCCCTGGCCTATTCCGTGCTGCTGCGGGACATCCGCGAGCGCAAGGCCTACCAGCAGAGAATTCGGAAGCAACAGGAGGAACTGGAGGGGGCCTACCGGGAGCTCCAATCCCTGGAAACCATGAAGGATCACTTCCTCACCCGCATCTCCCACGAGTTGCGCACGCCGTTGGCCGGCCTGCTGGGTTCCCTGGAGCTGCTGACGACGCCCGGCATGGTCGACCCGGAGGAACGGGACTCGTTCGTGGAGATAATCTACCGCGAGGCTGGCCGGCTCGGCGAGTTGGTGGACCGGCTGCTGGCCATCTCCAAGCTGGAAAGCGGTCAGATGTTGCTGCGCTTCGAGTCTATTTGCATTGGCGATCTGATCCACCTGGAAATGGGCACCTTCCACGAGCGCGCCAAACAGAAGGGGATTGTGCTGGAATTCGAGCGGCCGGCCGGCGAGTGGCCGGTGACCTGCGATCCGGAGCAGATTCGCGCGGCGGTCCGCCAGATACTCGACAACGCTGTCACCTACACCGCCGAGGGCCGGATTGCGCTCAGCGTTTCCCAAACGGAGACCGATACCCTGTTGCGGGTCTCCGACACGGGCCCGGGCATCGCACCGGACCGCCAGGGCTCCCTATTCGTCACCGTGGCGCCCTTCGGGCGGGATCCCGGACCGGAGGAAGGCTTCGGCTTGGGCTTGCCCCTAAGTAACTTGATCGTGAAGGCCCATTCCGGCAAAATTTGGGTGGAATCCGAAGCCGGATCGGGCTCGACCTTTTTCGTCAGCCTGCCCAGGACTCCCACGATGGCACGGGAGACCTTCACCGCATCCCGGAACCCGACGGATGGCATTCGGTAAGCTACGCGGCCGCGCAGACCCCAAGCCTGCGCCCTCCTCGGGTGGCGCGGGGACGAATTCGTCCGGCCTCGCGGCGCAGTTGCGGCAGGGGATCAAGCTGCCGCCCGACCGGCTCGGGATGCTGAAGGAGGGCTACCAGAAGGGGTTGGAGTTCTTCGAGACATTCAACGAGTCGCGCCTCAAGCTGGCCTTCACCTCCTTCGACGAGGACATGCGCAAGGCGCTGTTTGAAGTGCTCTTCCTGCTCCACGTCAACGATCCCTCGTTCGCCCAGCTCAAGTTCACCGGAACCAAGCGGGAGCGGGTGCGGGGGATTCAGAAGGAAGTGCCCTTCGAGGCGACTGCCGATTTGTACGTCGAGGGCGCTCCCCACGGCGTGCAAGGGATCGATCAGGTATCCGCGGTATTTCGCGATCAGTTCGAGGCCTACATCAAGGAAGTCTTCGGGATGCCCATCGTCGGGCAGTCCACGTACGGCTACTGCCCCATCACGAGCATCCATTCGCTGGGTTCCATCGGCACGGTCGGCCACAAATCCCTGGCTTCAGACCTGGACTTGCAGGTGCAGTACGATCTGGAACCCTTCCTGTTCGATGGCTCCGGCTGGAACGACGGCACGTTCAAGCAAGCGATGCGCAAGGAGCAGGAGTTCATCGTGCATCGCCTGCGCGCTCAACAGCAGTTGCCCGCCTCGGCGCTGCAGGACCCCAAAGTCAAGGAGACCCTCCTCGGCAAGGCCCGGGCCGCGCTGAGCAAGACGTACCCCACGATCTTCCGCTATCTCTTCGCCAACGGCGCCGGCCAGGATGTGGCGGCCCTGATCTCCGAGCCCGGAGCGCACGGCAAGATCGTGCACGAGCTGATCCAGCTCATGAAGCGCAACGTCCGCCTGACCCAGGGCGAGGAGCTGAAAAAGAAGGAGGCGCTGCTGAAGGAGCGGCTCAACCGCGTGCAGAACTACGTCTTCGAAAAGTTCCCGTCGGCGGAGATTTACCTGTTCAGCAGCACCAACGACAATTACCGCCGCGGGTACCACGGCACCACCCTGGAGTCCAAGGAGGCGTCCGGGTCGGCCTATCAGTTGATCCTGAACTACGAGACGTTGATGCCGGGCATTCAGATGACGCCGATGGTGCCCACCCACTTCCTCGTCCCCCAGCAGATCAACGACGATCCCGCCCGCTACGACCGGATCATGGACTACATCCGGTTCGACTCGCTGGAAGTGTACTCCGGCGTGCGCACTCGGGCGGTGAACCTGGGGCGCGTGCCGGACCTGGACCTCAAGTACGTGGCGGGTCACGGGGGCGCGGTCTATTGGGAGGCATTCAAGGCCTCCTCGGGCAACCTGCCCAAGGCCATCCTGAACCTGTTCCGCTACGAGATGCTGCTTGACCCGCGCTTCTCCAAGACGATCATTCAGATGATCAAGGAGCCGGAAGGATTCAACAAGTTGGTCTCGCCCAAGCCGGAGGACGAGCAGAAGGACATTCAGGAAATGGTGGACAACAAGACCGGCATTCCCAGCTGGGCCTTGTTGGAGGTCGAGAAGATGTTCCCCCTCCTGCTACAGGATCCTTGGTGGCTGCGCTTCAAGGCGCTGAAGATCGGGTACGGCGAGGCGGACGGGGTGCCCGGGCTCGAGCCCGCGGACCGGCGGCGCATCTCCAAGGTGATCGATCTGGCCTTTGCGCTGCACGTGCGGATTTCCGACGTGTTCACCAAGCCGGGGGACACGCGGTCTTTCGACACCCACCGGGAGCAGGTGCTGATCGAATTTCTGCGGCGGGCCTTTCCGCCCGTTTCGCCCAAGCGGACTTTCCTGGAGCACCTATTCGTCGGCGGAATCCACGCGGTCAACGAGTTCGAGAGCGAGTTGCGGGACCTCTTCAAGGCGACTCTGGCCCGGGCCAATAAGAAGATCGCCAAGTTCAACATTCAAGGGGAGGGCAATCAGAAGGAATTCGAGATCTGGTTCCACTACTACCAGCTCAACTTCGAGCCGGCGCCCAACGTCATCCAGCGCACGATCATGAACCACCTCAAGGTGCCGCGGGGCCGGGTGCGAGTGGGGTTCGAGCCGGGCAAGGGCTGGATTTTTGCCTCGGTGCAGAAGGAATCGAGCCTCGGCAAACGGTTCGACACTTTCGGGATGCTGGATCACCTGCCTGACGAGGTGGTGCTGGTGGAAGGGGTGGGGTTCCTCAGCGGGCTCGCCCACTGCATCATCAACGGCTACTACGGCATCGTGAACAAGGGCACCCTGAAGGAAACCCACACGGTGCTGGAATTCGATCCCAAGGCAATGGATCTGGGCAACCGCATCGACAACGCCATGGCCTTCATCCGCCCGGATCAGGTAGAGCGCATCCTGCACCTGGTGTTGGAGTTCTTCCCTTACCAGCCCTACCACTACATGGATTGCATCCGCCTGAAGCGGGCGGTCACCGAGGTGCTCGTCTTCATGAACCTGCTGAAGTTCGGCCGGCTGTCCATTCTGTACCGGGACAATCTGCGCACCTGGTACTGCGATGAGATCGATCATCCCGATATCTTCAAATTGGCCCAGCGCTACAATCGCGCGCCCCGTGAAATGCTGATGGCCAAACCCCTCCACTTGAGCCTGGCCAAGTTCTTCAAGAGCAAGGGCATCCGCCTGGACAACGTGGCGCTGGCCACCTGGCTCAACCCCAACAGCGTCGAGACCAACCATTCGGCCGGGCAGGTCGTCCAGAAGGAGCAGCATCTGGCCGGCGAGCTGGAGCAGGTGATCCGCCGCGTCCATACGCCCAAGCCCGCGCCCCCTACCGAAGGCGATGGGGCGGGTGAGGGCGAAGCCGCCGCCCAGTGAGCACTGCGTTCGTCCTTTTGATCTTCTTCGGCGCCCTGGCCTACGCCGCTTACGCACTCCGCAAGCCCATCGCCGCGCCACGTGTCCCCGCGGTCCCGTCCGGCGATCTGACCACCCGCGTCACGGACGTGCTTCGCGAGGTTCCGCTGGGCAAGGTGATCACCTTCGCGGCGCTGGCGGCCCGCGCCGGCGCCTCAGGCGACGCGATGCTGGTGGGCAAGGTGGTGCGTGCCCTGGCGGGAAGGGAGGAAGTTCCCTGGTGGCGGGCGGTGCGGCGGTATGCCGGCGTGGGGCTGGTGCCCCCCACGGCGGAGGGGGAACGGCAGCGCCGCATGCTGGATGCGGAGGGAGTGGTCTGCGGCGAAAAGGGCATTCACCTCGCCCGCTACGAATGGCGCCCCTGAACCCCTTCCGCCGAGGCCTGCACGTCAAGCGAAGAGTAATTGCGCGGTGGCCAGGGTTCAATCCAGCGCTTCCCGATAGACCCGCACCGTACGGCGGGCATGCTCCGCCCAGGAAAACTCGGCCGCCCGCGCCAGCCCCCGCCGCACCAGGGTCTCGCGCAAGGCCCCATCGGTGAGTACACGGGCCAGCTCCTGGGCGAAGGCCTCCGGCTCGCGGGGCGGCACGGTGAGTCCCGCGCCGCCCAACCCCTCCGGGAGCGCGCCGGCCTCCGCGGCGACGACGGGCGTGCCGCAGCCCATGGCCTCAAGAGCTGGAAGGCCGAACCCCTCGTCCAGGGACGGGCACACCACCACCGCCGCGGCGCGGTAC
>JAPUJL010000031.1 GCA_027296185.1 SAR324 cluster bacterium
GGCCTGGAAGATGATGTACCCCTTGGTCTTGTTGGCGGTGAACGAGGCGTTGATGCCGGAGGAGAATTTAATGTAATCGGTGACCAGCACCTCCTTGCCGTTGGCCTCGAACACGTCCAGGAAGAGCTCCACCTCGGCGGTCACCGCCGGGTCGGTGGCCAGGTTGTCGCCCATGTACCCGTAGCGCAGGTCCTCGCGTCCGAGGCCGCCGATGGCGTCGAAGTAGGCGGTGTCGATCGGGTCGGTGGCGTCGAAGTTGGAACTGTAGATGTCGTGGCCGTTCTGCGGAATCACGATGAAGCCGGGAACCGTTTGGCGCGCCCAGTCACTCAGCGCCACCACGAAGTCCATCATGTCCTGGCGGAAATCCCGGTTCTTGTCCGGATCGTTCGAGCCGGAATTCGACTCCTCGCAGCCGCCGAACGCCAGCACGGCCAGCAGCGCGGGCAGCGTCAACCGCCGCGGCCAGCTCATGCCGTTGCTCCGATCATGGCTTGAATCCCCGCGTCACGTGAACGTCCAGCAGCATGGGTTGTTCCGCCGCCAGGGCCTCCTCCAGGGCGGATTCCACGTCCTCCGGCGCGGTGACGCGCTTGGCCTGCACGCCCAGGGAGCCGGCGAGGGAAACGAAGTCGATGGGCGGGTGGTCCAGGTCCATCCCGATGAAGGTTTCCCGCGCCACCGCCGCTCCGCCGAAGGCGAACAGCCGCTCCTTGAGAATGCGGTAGGAGCCGTTGTTGCAGATGACGAAGGCGATGGGCAGCTTCTCGTGGGCGGCGCTCCACAGCGCCTGGATGGAGTACATGGCGCTGCCGTCGCCGGAGATGCAGACCACCGGCCGCTCGGGCAGCCCCAGCTTGACCCCCACGGCCCCGGGCAGCCCCCAACCGATACCCCCGCCGCACAGGCCGAAGTAGCGCTTGGGGTCGGCGATCTCGAGATGGTTCTGCAGGTCGCGCGCGGAGGTGATCCCCTCGTCCACCACCACGCCGTTCTCCGGCAGCACCCGGCACACGCAGGCCATCAGGTACTCCGGGTCGATGGGCGTGGCGGACTTCGCCGCCTCCAGGGCCTCCAGCCGCCGCTCCCGGCCGGCGCTCCAGTTCTCCGCCGCCACCGCGGCGGTGCGCTGCTCCGCCGCCTGCGCCTGGGCCGGGCTGCGGCGGGCCTTGAGCACCTCGGCCAGGGCGCCCAGGGTGAGCTTCACGTCGGCCTTGATGGCGATCTCCGCCGGATAGTTCTTGCCCAATTCCCAGTCGTTGAGGCCGATCTGCACGATTGGCAGCCCCTCGGGCATGGGATCCACCGCGTGGGGCACGGAGAGCGTGAACACGTCGGCGCCCGCCGCCAGCAGCAGGTCCGCCGGCTCCAGAACGCTGCGCATGCGCGGCTGCACCCGCGTGAGCTCCCCCATGAATAGCGGGTGGCGGCTGGGAAAGGCCGCCGTGTGGGAGACCGAGGCCGTGTACACCCGCGCGCCGAGCAGAGACGCCACCTCCGCCAGTTCCTCCATCGCGCCGCCGACGCCCACCTCCGGTCCGGCGACGATCAGGGGCGAGGCCGCCTCCAGCAGCCGCCCGGCCAGCTGCTCCAGTGCCCGTGGGGCGGGCAGGACGGCGGTATCCACGCGCGTGGACTGGCCGGTATCCAGCTCCGCTTGGGCGTTCAGCACGTCTCCCGGCAGGGATATGAACACCGGCCCCATGGGCGGCGTGAGGGCCACCTTGGCCGCTCGCCGCAGCACCCGCGGCAGATCCTCGACCCGCGTCAGCTCGGTGGCCCACTTCACCAGCGGCGCGGCCATGGGCACCAGCGCATCGTAGAGCATCGGCTCGGTCACGGAGAGCCCCTGCTCCTGTTGCCCGGCGGAGACGATCATCGGCACGCGGGCCCGCTTGGCGCCGTAGAGCGCGCCCATGGCATTGCCCAGCCCCGGCGCCACGTGGACGTTGACCACCGCCAGATTTCCGGAGGCCCGGGCGTAGCCCTCGGCCATGGTGACCACGGTGCCCTCGTGCAGTCCCAGCACGTACTTCAGTTCGGGGTGCTCGACGAGGGCATCCATGATCGGCAGCTCGGTGGTGCCCGGGTTGCCGAACAGGTACGACACCCCTTCCTGCTTCACGATGTCCAGAAAGGCCGAACGGCCGGTCATTAGCGCCATGTTCCATTCCTATTTTCAAAGGTGATGGGGCCGCGAAGCACGCCGCCCGGCCCCGCGCTTCGCCCCGGCGATTCTCCCGCTGCGGGCGAGGAAGTCAAGTGGCGCGGCCGAAAGTTGCGGTGAACCCTGGACAGACCGCGCCACCGATTAGAAAATGCGTCCTTTTCCGGGACGTGCCGTTCGTTAAAGAGGAGGCAACGTCGGCCCGGATCGTTTTCGGACCTTGCGGTCTCCGATCGCCGCCGGGGGCCGGCTAACGGTCGCCAATACCACGGGCGCACGGCCAACCCACACGTTCGCTCATGTCCGAAATCGAGACGGAAATCGAGGAAAGGGCCAGCGCGCTGTTGTCGCGCGTGGACGTCGTCGAGCGGCCCCAGGAGGCCATCGCCCGCATCCGCTCGGAGCTCGGGCGGATGGACGAATTCTGGGCCGTCCGCGAGTCCGACTACCGCGCCCGGCCCGATGGCGCCGCGGCGGCGCAGGAGGCGGCGCAAATCCGTGAGGTGATGCGCGTCTTCATCGGCCCGGCCCTGGAACGGCTCTCCAAATTGCCGCTGGAGGAGCAGGGGCGCCTGATCAACCTGATGGTGCCGTTCGATTCCGAAGGGGGCATCCGCGATTTTCTGCTGCACTTCTTTCAAATCGCCCTGGACCGCGCGGGCAAGCTGGTTTACCAGGAGCGCGACTCCTACGAGCGCGAGTTGTACATCCTCCACGACCTGTACAAGGTCAAACGCACCCTCGAGGTGATCGGCATCATTCGTCAGGCGGAGGCGGATCCCGCGAACCGGTTTCCTTCCATCTTCTCCCCCGAGCGGCAGACCGAAATCCTCGACCGGCTGCAGCGGGTGCTCGAGCTGATGTTCACCCAGGCCCTGCCCTCCCGGCACCGGCAGCGGATCATGAGCGACATCTCGCCGCGCTACCTGTCGGCGGCGGAACTGCTCCGGCGGCGCGAGGAGCAGTTGCTGTATACCTATCCCCACGTGCTCGAACGCTACGAGTACCGCCGGTTCTTCTTCCTGATGTATTTCAAGGAAGGGCTTAAGGCGAAGTTCGAGCAGGAAGTCCGCGAGTACCGCTACAACTTTCTTCACTTCCAGTCGCTCAAGCGGGAGTATCTCGTCCACTGGCTGGAATCGCGCCTTAAGGGCAACCCCCACAAGTTCAAGGCCTACTCCAAATACAGGGTGCGCGGAAAATCCCTGTTGAACTGGATCAATGAAGAGCCGGACCGGGAAGCGGAACTGCTGCTGGAGATGGCCTCGCCCGAATTCAACGAGATGGTGGGTGAAATCAACGAGCAACTGCCCAAGGCGGAGCAGGTGGCGATCGACCCCGACACGGAGAAGTTCGGCCTGTACCACGAGCTGCGCAAGCAGTTGCGCGAGGCCACCGCCCTGGTGAAGGCGCCGATCGAAACCTTGCGCAAGTACGTCGAGGAGGGCGGACCGCTTCCGGAGCCGGAATCCCCGGAGCCCGAGCCGGAGCCCGAGCCGGAGCCCGAGCCGGAGCCCGAGCCGCCGCCCGAGCCGCCGCCCGAGCCCAAATGGGAAATCACCCTGCTCAAGAAGAACCGGGTCGCCCACTCCTTCCTGCAGACCCCCTCGGCGGGTTACCCCGCCCAGCTGAACGCGCTCAAACAGCAGCTGGGTGCGGAGCATCGGGAGTTCGCCCAGTACGTCTCCAAGCTGCTGGACAGCACGCCGGAG
>JAPUJL010000310.1 GCA_027296185.1 SAR324 cluster bacterium
GTGACTTCGGCGAACCAGGACCCCGCATAGTCCACCGTTATGAGCTTAGAGATCTCGGCGTCGTTGAACCGCGATCCCAGGGAGACATCTGGATCCCAGTACCCCAGCGGCCTCAACCTGATGGTCTCGGAGCGCGACCAGTCGAGCCCCACGTTGAGGCGGTGGCTGAAATTGTTCAACGGCGTGAAGTTGAGGTTGATGCCGGTCGTGAAGTGGTCGATATCCTGATTGATGAGGGACTGGAACACCAGCGCGTCGTCGTCGCCGGGTGTCTCGCCCTCGTCCAGCTTGATGACGTTTTCCATGAAGCCCCGGGAGTTATCGCCGTCCTCGATCCAGTGGATGTCCCGGCGGGTGTAGGCGTTGATCAGCCGGATCTGCAGTTTGTCGGATGGGTTGAACGTGAAGTTCCCGCGGACGTTGAGATCCCTGGCGTTCTGGGAGTCGAACTCGTCGGGGACGTTGACGATCCCTTCAGTCCTGCCCCACGACGCGGAGGCGAAGTAGCTGTAGGCTTCACCTCCGCCCAGCACGTTGACCCGGTATTCGTCGCTCCGGGCGCTCTTCAGCCAGCTCCCGCTCGACGGGCACCCCGGGTCGGGTTCGGTCTGCATCGGGCGTAGGGGGCCCCCAATGGTGCAGTCGTTCAGGTGCAGCCCGGTGGGGTCCGAGCTCGGCCCCACGTGCCGCGGGGCCCGGAGCACCTGCTCGACGGAGAAGGTCCACCGGGGAGCGCCGCTCGAGCCCCGCTTGGTGAAGATCTGGATCACGCCGGCGCTGGCCTCGGTCCCGTACAGGGTGGAGGCGGCGGCGCCCTTGATGATTTCGACCCGCTCGATGTCCTGCGGGTCGATCGAGTTGAGTATGCTGGCCGACTGGCCGCCCGTACTGCCACCCCCCTCGTAGGCGCCCCGGTCGTTGATCCGGATGCCGTCGAGATAGATCAGCGGACGGTTCCGGCCCTCGATCGAACTGATCCCGCGAATCAGGATCTGCGAGCCCGCCCCGGGCACGGCGGTCTGACCCTGGATCGAAAGACCCGGCGCCTTGCCCCGCAGGATTTCGTCCAGGTCGACGGCGCCGGACATCTCGATATCCTCCGCCGTGATCAGGGAGATGCTGCTCCCGAGCTGACGGCGCTCGATCGTGATGGCCGTACCGGTGACCACGATCCCCTCGAGCGCGATGTTGAGCCTCGAGAGCCTGAAGGTCAGGGCGGTTGACCCGCCGGCGGCCAGCTGGACCTGCGTCCGCACCTGCCCGTATCCGATGCGGGTCGCGATGACGGTTTGCGTTCCCGCGGGGACGTCCAGCAGAAGGAATTGTCCCTGGGCGTCGGTGGTTTGCCGGAGGTTGGTTCCCACGACCGTAATACGGACGTTGGCAAGGGCCTGGCCAGTAGCGGCGCTCGTGACCGTACCCGCGATCTGTCCGGTCTGCCGGGCCGCCAGGGGAGCGGCGGCCACCAGCACAGCGGTGAGTGCGACTAAGAGGCAGCGCGCTCCAGGTGACGTTGGGCGCCGGGCGCGGAGCCATGCGAAGCGGATTGCTGACAGCAGAGCCTCCATAAGGCCTCCATATTGGTGGATTGTGGGGAACGAGGAGTTTTCAACCGCCCGGGGTCCAAGCGCAAGACCGCCCATAGGGACGCGGCGGAAGCGGACCCAGCACGTGGTGCGCGGCGGGCGTTTCGTATCAGGCTGTGAGGCTTATCGACAAGGGACGAACGGGGAGACGGAACAGCAGCCTCCAGGCAGAGCGACGCCCCCGCCCGTCCATCGGACGCGGAGATGGGACCAAGTTCGGGCATTCGAATCCAGCTTTACTCGCAGTTTCAATTAATCATATACGCGCCCTTCGGCAGAGTGTCAAGGACAGGTGTCCATTTCCGGGTCTATCGACCTCCTGCTCCGCGATGACGAAAACGGCAAATCCTTAAGAAGCGCGCGTGATCGACTTCAAATCGTTGGAGTTCGAGCTAGTTGGCCGGCGCCACGAACTTGTATTCTTATCGGCCGCTCGGCGCCCCTGAGATGCCGCACGAAGTGATCCCACCGCCGCCGCCTGAAGTTTTGACCTTTCTACTATGTGGGGAATACACTGCTCACCTGTTCCAGGCCGGCTGCGATCAGCGTCCACTGCAGCACCATCTGATCACGCACCGGCATCGCGCAAAGC
This sequence comes from SAR324 cluster bacterium, assembly GCA_027296185.1. Classification (GTDB taxonomy): domain Bacteria; phylum SAR324; class SAR324; order SAR324; family JACQKK01; genus JAPUJL01. The sequence goes on from JAPUJL010000310.1 coordinate 2,179, forward strand.
CCGCTGGCCGCCGCCTCGGCGGCGACATCGGCGGCGCCGGCCTCGTTCTGAAGCTGGATTCTCCAGCTATCGATGCGGCGCTTCCATTCGGTGGCAGCTGGATCCGGTGGTCCCAACTGCTCCCCACGCCCGGTGTGATGAAAAGCGGCATTTCTGTTATGAGGGTGAGGGGGTCATTCCCCCAGAAGCGGATCGTTTCCATCGAGCTGGGTCGGAAGAGGCCGGCGGTTTCCCCGTCACCCAAATAGAGAAAGTGCTTGCGCATATATCGTGAGTCAGGACGTGTGCAAAAGCCCCGGCCCAGCCTGACGAATCCCTTCTCCCCTTGCCGGTCCACATCGTGCAGGACATATCCAAGCTTCGTAGCCTTTGCGATACACTGTTCCTTCAGTCGATGGCAGCGATCCTTCCAGGATTCATCGATGAGGAACCACGGCCCGGCCGCGAACCCCATTCCGTGCATCGACACATGCAGTGCAAAGGATCCCTCTTCAGACCGCCACCAATCGTACAACGCCCGGTTTTCGGGTCGAGCCCCGGTGTCGCTCTCACTGCGGGGGAAGCCGAACTCGATGTCGTCGCCCGGCATCTCTCGAACGACGCT
>JAPUJL010000311.1 GCA_027296185.1 SAR324 cluster bacterium
GGAGGGGGAGCGGTCATGCCACGATCAACCTGGAAGAAGTCTCTTGGGGCCGCCACCGGAACACCGCGTGAGGGGCGTCAAGCCGATGCTCAGCCCTGGGAGCCGGCTTGGGGATCCGCGGGAGCTTCGCCGCCTGCGGCGGGTTGCGGGGGCGGCGGACGGAGGCGGGCCAGGGGGCGGGCCAGACACCATGCTGCCATCTCCGGCGCAACGGGGCCAATCCGCCCGGCGTGCGGGCTCGCCCTGCCGCGCCTCAGCGGGGAGCGACGTAGCCCGGCTCGTTGGTCATGGCGATGCGGTTCACCAAGGGGCGGCGGTAATCCAGGTGGTAGACGCTGCGCATCTCGTGCTCGATGGAGTAGAGCGGCCCGTTGCTGGTCACGCCTTGCGGGGCGGGCATGTCGCAGAAGCGGAACTGCTCGTTGGCCACTTCCTCGTAGACGATCCCCAGTTCCCGCATGGCCTCGTAGATTTCCCAGAAGTGGGTCAGGTACAGGCAGACGTGCAGGACGTGACCGCTGGGCTCCGCGTCGCGCTTCTCGCGGTAGCGGAGCGTCTGGTGTGGGCCGACGAACACGTGGGCGGTGGGCTCGCCACCTTCCTCGCTCAGCTCGGCCGGGGCGCCGATGACTCGCCGGTAGAAATCCGCGATGCCCGTCGCCGCACCCGAGGCCACCCAGAATTCCACGTAGGGCAGAGCCAGGGGGTTGCGTCCGGGCAGGGCGCCCGCGCGATAGGCCCGCAGGCGGCGGCCCCAGGGATCGACGATCCGCAGGCACTCCCCGTCCTCGGCGCAGGAGAACTCGCTTCCCTCCAGGCTGCCCGCGATGGCGCCCAGCCGGCCGGCAAGCTCGGCCAAATCCGGGACGGCAATCGCCACCTCCCCGGCAAAGGGCAGGGGCCGGCCGATGGGCAGGTGAAACTGCTGGGTGCCCACATTCACCCACATGTTGGCCGTGCCCACATTTCGGTAGGGATCGCGGGTGAAGCCCAGCCCTTCGATGAAGAAGAGCGTGGCGAGGCGATGGTCGGTGACCGGGAAGTTCACGTGGTCGAGGAAGACCGCGTTGCCCAACTCGGGCGAACCGTTTAGCGAGAGGCCCATGACTTGTCTCCCATTCGCTCTTGGACTGTTGCCACCGCGCCTACCCGCCCGATCCGCCCTCCAGGCTGACGGATACCTTGATGGCGTTGTCAATGCGCTCGTGAGCCATGTGCAAGGCCCGGTCGATCTCCTCGATGGGCAAGATGTGGCTGACCACCGGGGAAACATCGATCGCGCCGCTGCGGATCAGCTCCACCGCCGCCCGGAAGGAGACCAGCCCCGGCTCCGACTGAGCGCCGTAGGTGGAGGAGGCGGAGATCCGGCGGCCGAAGAACGCGGCGAAATTGAAGGGCACCGGTTCCTTGGAATCGGGCAGCCCGAACAGCAGCAGGTCCCCGCCCTCGCGCACCAGCTTGACCGATTCCAGCAGGCTGCTCCGGCTGCCCACGGCCTCGATTACGTAGTCCGCCCCGGCGCCGCCGGTCTCGTCCAGCACCGCCTGCAGCACGTTGGTGCCGTTGGGATGGAGCGCCAGGTCGGCGCCCATGGCGGGGGAGACCGCCAGCCGCGCCTGGGACAGGTCGGAGACGATCACCTTGGCCGCGCCTGCGCGCTTGAGCAGGTAGGCGAAGAACATCCCGGCGGAGCCCTGGCCCATCACCATGACCGTCCTGCCCACCACGTCCACCGGCTTCCGCCGCAGGGCAAAGACCACCGTGCCCAACTGCTGGGCCATCAGCAGCTCCAGCGGTTTTCCCCCGCCGGGCAGCTTGAGGCAGAAATCCCCGTGCAGCGTCTGGTAATCGGCGAAGGTGAAGCTGTGGGGCGGCATGGGTACGGTCAGCACCCGGTCGCCCGGCGCGAAGCCCGGGTTGCGGCTCTCGATCACCTCCCCGATGCCCTCATGGCCGGGAAACCCCGGCGCCTGTGGGAAGGCCGGCAGCCCCACGCCCGTCATCACGATGTGCAGGTCGCTCCCGCAGATCGAGGCGAACCGGTTCCGCACGAGCAGCTCCCCCTCGCCCGGCGGGCGCACCTCGGCCTCCTCGCACACCATGCGCCCCACCTCCACCATCTTCGCTGCCCGCATCTTCATGAACGCCGCAACTCCTCGTTTGGCCCGCCGGCGCCGATTCCAGAAACCGCTTATCCCTAGCTTAGAGCCGGGCCATGCGCAAGGCGGCGGCGGCCACGGATTTCGGAACGCGCGGGAGCCGGGTCACGGCCCGAAGCCCTGCCGCCCGCGAGCATCGTCGCCGCGTTCGCGAATCAGGCCGGTATCAAGTTCTGTGGTGGCTGTGGCCGCGGCCTGGCGCAACAATCGGCGTCACCTGACCCGATTTCCATTTCAAAACCGTCCCGCACCCGACGGCGGAAGGCGAGCGCCGCGACGTCACCGTTCCTCCGAGTATGGGGCAGGCCCGGAGGCTTTTGCACTTAAGAAACTCCACAGCCCGGCGTCGCCGTCGTGCTGAACGGAGCGAAGCATCTCACTCCAAGCGGTCTATCGTTGGGTACGGCGTGATTTGGCCGAGCCCAAGCCAGTCCTCCAACTGGATTTCCCGAGCGATCGCCCGCCAGCGAA
>JAPUJL010000312.1 GCA_027296185.1 SAR324 cluster bacterium
ACCCGCACGCTGCACGAGTCGGGGCAGTCGTGAGGGCACACCGCGATGTGGGTTTCCACCATGAACTTTCTCCATTGCGGAAAGCTGACCGGCGGGGCGGTCGGGTCCCGGGCGCGGCACGGGCTGTCGCCGCGGCCGCGCTCCGGGGATATCCGCCCCATTCCTGGATACCATGGAACGCCGGCAGCGACAACGCGCATCGTCGATAGCGCCGGTTGATAGCGGCCCGGACATGGGATAGGCTGAACTGCGCGGGCGCGCTACACCATGGAGGGTAACGCTCGCCGCGCCGACCACTTTTCATTTCCGGCAATTCGCGCCGACTACTTTCCATTTTCGGCACTTCGCGCCGAATCCCTTCGACCCGACCGGTGGCCTCGCCCAAGGCAATCCCACGCCGCGCACGGCCCGCTCGTTCCCGCTCGTCCCGACCGCGCGGTCCGGCCCTTTACGGCCTCATCGTCGCCGGAGGCGCGGGCACCCGGCTGTGGCCGGTCAGCCGGGCGAGCCACCCCAAACAATTGCTCGACCTTGGCGGAGGCGGCCGGAGCCTGCTGCAGGAGACCTTCGTCCGTCTGAAGCGCAGCGTGGAGCCTCGGCGCATCCTGACCGTGGCCGGCGAGGGCTACCGGGATTCGGTACTGAGGCAATTGCGAGTGGTAAACCCGCGCCACGGCGGAGGCAACGTGCTGGGCGAACCGGTGGGACGGGACAGCGCCCCGGCCATACTGTGGGGCGCGTTGCGTATCGCGGCGGAGCGCCCGGGGGCGCTGATGGCCGTGGTGTGGTCCGATCATCTGATCCGCGGCGGGTCCGCGTTCGACCGGGGCCTTGCCACCGCGGTTCGAGCCGCCGGCGACGGTAGTCTGGTCGCGATCGGGGTCACCCCCGCCGGCCCCGAGAGCGGCTTCGGGTATATCCAGGCAGGGCGCCCGGCGGGCCAGGGGGCCTTCGCCGTGCGGCGGTTCGTGGAGAAGCCCAGCCGCCGGCGGGCGGAGCGCTTCATCGCCCAGGGCGGATTTACCTGGAACGCCGGCCTGTTCGTCTTTCCCGTGGAGACGCTGATCGAGGAATACACCCGCTACGCCCCGGAGCTGATCGAGGCTTTTCTGCGGCGCGGGCGGCGGATACCGGACAACGACTGGAGCGACCCCAAGCTGATCGCCCGCATCTACGGCGCCCTGGGGGAGGGGTCGATCGATTCCCTGGTGCTGGAAAAGACCAAGCGGCTCAAGGTCGTCCCCTGCGATCTGGATTGGAGCGACATCGGCTCCTGGGACGCGGTCTACCGCCGTGCCCCGAAGGACCGGCAGGGCAACGTCATCCAAGGCAACGCGCTGACCCTGGACACGCGCAACTCGCTGATCCGCGGCGGCCGCCGCCTGATCGCCGCCATCGGCGTCGAAAACCTAATCGTGATCGATACGGAAGACGCCTTGCTGATCTGCGACATGAACCGCGGGCAGGACATCAAGCGGCTCGTGGCCCTGCTGAAGGCGCGGGGCGACCCGGAGGCGGAGCAAGCGGCCACCACCTACCGGCCCTGGGGCTCATTCATCGTCATCGAGCGGGGCGAGGGGTACCAGGTGAAGCTCATCGACGTGCTGCCGCGCCAGCAAATGTCCCTTCAGCTTCACCACCGCCGCGACGAGCACTGGATCGTCGTGGAGGGCACGGCTTCCGTCGTCATCGGGAAGGAGACGCGCACCATGCGCAAGAACGATCACGCCCTCATCCGCCGCCGCCAGAAGCACCGCATCGGCAATCCCACGGGCCGGCCGCTGCGCATCCTGGAACTCCAGCAGGGCGACTACCTGGGCGAGGACGATATCGTGCGCTTCAAGGACCGCTACGGCCGCGTGTGATCCCGTACCCAGCGATCAGCGGCATTTTCCGACGCCCGGCGCCGTTGCAGGATCGCAGCGCCCTGTGGGCGTTACTGTACTATGCGGCGGGGCGCATCACTCGTTCAAACGAGAAATGACCTTTTTCGATTGCATTCGGCCCTTTATAATCGTATAAGTCTTTGGGTATAATGGAGTAGACTGCGCAGTGGCGGGTACGGCTGCGAAGTATGTCTCCAGTGGCGGTGGGTAGCGGCCGCGAAGCCATGCGGAGTCAAAAGGGGATCGAATTATGGTCGAAGCGGAAAGCACGGCGATGCGCATCCCACCTCCGTGGGAGCCCCAGGACATCCTCACCGAGGACGCGCTGCGGGCGGCCCAGGAGTATTGGTTCCAGACCCACGCCACCCATTCGCGCCTCATCGCCGAGGGACGGGCGGCGGTCGGGTTCATGAAGTCCCACGTCCGCCGAAAGCTGGAGCGGGAGATGGGCGAGGACTTCAAGATGTACACCGGCTCGAACATCGGCACCGCCCAGGAAACGGCCGAGGATTCCGCGGGTATCCGTGGCGAACTGAACCGCATCCTGGAAGTGATCTACCGGCGCATCAGCCCCACCCAGCCCATCACATCGCCGATCCAGGAGGACCTGACGATCC
>JAPUJL010000313.1 GCA_027296185.1 SAR324 cluster bacterium
GCCGACCCTGGTGATCCAGGGCGATGGGGACGATTTCGGCACCCTGGCCCAGGTCCGCTCGATTATGAACCGCATCGGCGGGGCGGAGCAGTGGATCGTGCCGAACTGCGGCCACACCCCCCACACGGAAGTGGAGGACGCGTTCGTCGAGCGGGTTGCGGAATTCCTGGGGCGGCACGTGGCGGATTGAAGCCCAGCCAGCGAAACTCGAGCACACCGCGAGGCCCCGCTCCCGCAAGAGGCCAAACGCGGGATGACGGATCCCGGCAGAGCCGGTGGGAAGCTCAGCCTCCCGCCGACTCCCGGAGCATGGCGCGCAGCACCTTCTTGTCGAATTTGCCCACTCCGGTCTTGGGGATGGCGTCGATGAAGCGGATGTCCTCCGCCGCCGGCAACTGCCACTTGGCGAAAGTCTGGGCCAGCGCCTCGACGATCGCCTCGGGCGTGGCCTCGGCTCCGCCCTCGGCGCGCACCACGTAGGCCAGCGGGCGCTCGTCCCACTTCTCGTCGGGCCGCGCCACGACGGCGGCTTCCATCACGCCCGGGCAGGCCATGATGACGTTCTCCATCTCGACGCTGGAGATCCATTCCCCGCCGCTCTTGATCAGGTCCTTGGTGCGGTCGCTGATGGTGAGCATGGCGTACTCGTCGATGGCCGCCACGTCGCCGGTGCGAAACCATCCGTCCTCGGTGAAGGCCTCGGCCGCCTCCGGGTTGTTGTAGTACCCGCGCGCCACGCAGGGTCCTCGCACGAGCAGCTCGCCCACCGATTTGCCGTCCCAGGGGAGCTCCTCGCCGTCGTCGCCGATCAGCTTGGCCTCGACGTTGGGGGCGAGCTGGCCGGCCTTGGCCAGCACGTCCAGCTGCCGGGCCTCTGTCCAGTCCTCCATCTTCTTGGTGAGGCGCCCCGCGGTCCCGAGGGGGGACATCTCCGTCATGCCCCAGCCCTGGATGATGAGCACGCCGTACTTGTTCCTGAAGGTCTCGATCATGGAGCGGGGCACCGCCGAGCCGCCCACCACCATCGCCCGCAGGCTGCTCAGGTCGGCGGGGTGGTTATCCAGGTACTGCAACAGGTTGTTCCAGATCGTGGGGACACCCATCGCCAGGGTCACCCGCTCCCGCTCGATCAGATGGACGATGTGATCGGGCTGCACGTTGGAACCCGCGAACACCAGCTTCGCGCCCATCATGGCGCAGTTGTAGGGCATGCCCCAGGCATTGGCATGAAACATGGGCACGATCGGCAGCACCACGTCCCGCTCCGAGAAGCCCAGCACGTCGGTCATGCAGGCCATCATGGTGTGCAGGTAGATCGCCCGGTGGCTGTAGAGCACGCCCTTGGGATCGCCCGTCGTGCCCGACGTGTAGCAGAGCCCGCAGGCCTCCTGCTCCTGAAGCTCGGGAAAGTCCTCGCGCTCGTCCGCCTCGGCCATCAGCGCCTCGTACTCGGCGGCGGGCGACAGGCTCGTCTCGGGCATCCGGCCGCTCTCGGTCATCACCACGTACTGCCGGATCGACGGAAACTCCGCCGCCTGGGCCTCGATGGGCGCCAGCAGCGAGTCGTCCACGAACATCACGCGGTCCTCGGCGTGGTTGACGATGTAGCGCAACTGCTCGGTGGAGAGCCGCAGGTTGACCGTGTGCAGCACCGCCCCCATTGCCGGCACGGCGAAGTACAGCTCCAAGTGCCGGTGGTGGTTCCAGGCGAAGGTGGCGACCCGGTCGCCCCGCTGCACACCCAGCTTCCGCAGCACATTGGCCAGCCGCACCACGCGGCGGTATAGCTCCGCATAATCGTAGCGGATGGTGTGCCCGCCCAGCTCGCAGACGATCTCCTTCTCGGGAAAGACCCGCGCCGCCCGCTGGAGAATCTTGGGCACCACCAGCTCGTAATCCATCATCAATCCGTCCATCGCCTGCCTCTCGCGATGCAGTTATGCCTGGCGGCGCACACGCGTGCGCCCGCCTCCCATGCCGCCCCATCCATGGAAAACGCGCCGTGGAAAGTCAAGGGGAGCTGAACGTGGCGGGGCCTTCGCCAGTCCCAGGGCAGGCCACGCCGCCCGGCCACGAAAACATCCGGCGGAAGGATGGGGAAGGATTCGGTGGTGGAGGGTCGAACGGGCCGGCCGATGCGATTACGCCGCCGGTGCGCCGCACCGCCCCTAGAGGCTGAGGCGGACGACTGCGCGGTTGAGCTTGGCCTCGTACTTGTCGATCCGGCCCTCCTCGGCCTTATCGTCGACCAGCTCGCGCAATTCCTTGCGTGCGCGCTCCTCGGCGCTGCGGGCGCGGCCGGCATCGATCTCTTCGCGCCGCTCGGCCATCTCGGTGAGGACGGTGACCCGGTTGCCCGCCACCTGGGCGTAGCCGTAATGGACCGCGGCGCGGCACTCCTGCTCGCCGTCGTGCCAGCGCAGCACGCCGGTACCGATCGTGGTCAGCAGGGGGACGTGGTCGGGCAGGATGCCCAGCTCCCCCGCCGCACCGGGCAGGGTCACCCAGGGGGTTTCGATTTCGAAGAGGCGCCGCAGGGGCGTCACGAGTTCCAGGGTCAGTTGATCGGCCATCGGTGAAGAGTCGTTGCGATGAAATTTCGATGAGTGGGGCACCGCTCGCAGGGGTGCTCCCCCAGGCCATTAGGGTGCTGTGAGGACTGTGCCATCGGCCCGGGGGGAACGCAACGTGGGAGAAGGCGGCCCGCCTCACCCCAGCAAGGCGGTCATCAGGGGAATGCTGATGAAGGTGCCCAGGGTGGAGCCCAGGTTAGCCAGGGCCACGACCAGCAGGATACGCGTCACGCTGTTGCTCCAGAAGCCGCGCAGGGAGGTAATGTCCGTGGGCAGCGACTCGAAGTCCCGCACCTTGGGCTTGCGCGCGAAGGCCTGGGCCAGACCCGCCACCCAGCCCGCGGCGACCATGGGGTTCAGCGAGGTCAGCGGCGCGGCCAGCACGGCGGTCAGGATGGTCAGGGGATGGGCAAAGGCCAGAGCCGCGCCCAGGCCGGCCAGCAGGCCGTTCGCCACGAACCAGATTTTCACCATCTCCCAGCTCACCTCGGCGTCGGAAGTGGTGAAGCCATAGGCGATCAGGCCGATCACCAGGGCCGGGATGGCCCATTGAATCGCCCGGGTGTAGGGCGCCTTGCGGGGGATTTCCCGCAGCGGCTCCATGTCCGCATCGGTCGTCGGTTCGTGGATCCGCTCGACGATGCCCTTCAGATGGCCCGCCCCCACCACGGCCACGACCGTTTCGCCGGGGGCCTGGCGGATCTTGTGGGCCATGTAGCGGTCCCGCTCGTCGATCAGCGCCGCCTTGGCACGGGGAAAGGCCCGCGCGAACTCCTCCATTACCTGGGAGAGCATGTCCTGAGTCTTCAGCTTCTCCACATCCTCCTCGGAAAGCGCCGGCGCGGCGACCAGGCTGAGGGGCAGTTGCACGGCCAGCTTGAATTTGTCCCACCACCGCAGCTGCCCCCACGTGCGGCGGAGGGTGATTTGAATCTCCCGGTCGGCGAGCACCAACTCCGCTCCGATGGCCTCGGCCCGCTCCACCGCCGCGACCATCTCCGCGCCGGGCTTCACGCCCAGCTTTTCGCCCAGGCGCCGCTGGAAGCTGGCGAGGATCAGGTTGGCCAACAGCACCGTGGCGCGCTTTTGCCGCACCACCTGAAACAGGTCCATCTCGCGCCAGGCATCCGGGTGCATCAGGGATTGAAGGCGGGCCGCGCAGAGCTCCACGCAGACGGTATCGGGTTGCACCCGGTCGATGACCTCGGTCACCTCCTGGACGCTGCGGGCGGAGATGTGCGCTGTCCCCACCAGGTGGACGCGCTTGCCCTCCAGTTGGATTTCGCGGATGTTTTCGCCGGCCGGTACGGGTTGCGGTTCGGGGGGCATGTCGCTCAAGGGTGCGGCTCCGGTTGGCGCTCGGCGAGGGCGGCGAGCAGGCGGTCGTGGAGGTTGTCGAAGCCGCCGTTGGACATGACGAGCACCACGTCCCCCGGTTCGGTCTCCCGGGCCAGCGCGTGCAAAATCGCGTCCGTACCGGTGCAGGCCTCCGCCGGAATGCCGCCCCCGGCGATCGCGGCGGCCACGGCGGCGGTATCCAGGGGCGCCGTGCCGGCGGAGTAGTCCGAGCGAAACGCCGGAGCCAGCAGCACCCGGTGCGCCCCACCGAAGGCCCCGCCGAATTCGGCCTGGAAGCGGTCGCTGCGCGCCGTGAAGCTGCGCGGCTCGAACACCGCCCACAGCCGCCGGCCGGGAAAGCGCTGGCACACCGCCTCGACGGTCAGCCGCACGGCGGTGGGATGATGGGCGAAGTCGTCGATCACGGTCACGCCATTCGCCTCGCCGCGGATTTCCTGCCGCCGCTTGACCCCCTGGAATGTGGCGAACGCGGCCTGCACGGCGTCCGGGGCGTAACCCAGGCTCTGGGCCAGCACCGCCACCGCCGCAGCGTTGAGGGCATTATACCCGCCCGCCAGGGAAATGTGCCACGAGTTGGCCTCGCCCCGCCAGGCCGTCTGGAAGGCGGTGCCCTCCGCGTCCACCCGGACGCCGCTCAGCCGGCATTCGTTCCCTTCGCCCCGGCCGTAGGTCACGACGGGACAGCGGGCCCGCGGCAGCAGGGCGACCACCTGGGGATCGTCGCCGTGGGCCACCAGTAGCCCGCCGGGCGGCAAAAGCTCCA
>JAPUJL010000314.1 GCA_027296185.1 SAR324 cluster bacterium
AACCGATGCTTGCGATAGTCGCCTCTTATCTCCGATGCCCGCGCCCCGTCAACCTTTGAGATCACAGAAGGCGCGGCGATTTGATAAGCCGTGCGGGAACCGAATTCAGGTGAACCCGCCCCTTACCGCCTCGGCCGCGAGCCCGGTTGATTCCGGGAGGGGAAGCGGCGAGGATGGCGGAAACCCAACGGCGATGGGGGCCATTTCACAAAAGGAGCCGGCGCATGGCCAGAATTCCGCTGTTGACCGCGGACTCGGACGTGGAGCCCGCGGTACGGGATGTCCTTCACGGCGTGGAAGAGATGGGGCTGGAGCGGTTCATGAACCAGTTCCGGGCGCTGGCCCACCACCCTGCGCTGGCCCAGGCGTTCCAGGGGGTGCTGCGCGCCTACTACTTCGAAAGTGCGGTGCCGAAGAAGTACCTGGAGTTGGCGATCCTGATGGTCTCCCACCTCAACCGCTGCCACTACTGCGTCGTGCACCATACCCCGCCCGCGCTCGAGAATGGGGTGAGCCGCGGACAGGTCGAAGCGATCGAGGACGGCTCCTGGCGGGAGAGCGGGATGTTCGACGGGCCCGAGCTGGTGGTGCTGACCTACGCCGAGCAGATGAGCGCGCGGGCCGGTCGGGTCGACGAGTCCGTGTTCCAGGCCTTGCGGGAGACCTTCGACGAGCGGCAGATCGTCGAGCTGACCGTGCGCATCGGGATGTGCGAGTTCTTCAATCGCTTCAACGAGGCCTTGCGGTTGGACATCGAGCCGGTCGCCCAAGCCCTGTACGCCGAGACCACACGTTAAGGATGGGCCGATGAGGGTGGGCCAGCCCCGCCCCTGCTAGCCCGATCGAGCGCCGCTCGCCCCCTCGATCCACACCTGACCGATGCCGCACCAGAACCGCGTCACTCCCTTTTCCGGCCTGATCGCCACCGAGGCGCGGGGCACCCTGTTCGGCAACCGCGGGTGCCTGCACGATGCCGAGGGGCGGCTCACCGGCCGGCGCTGGACCCAATGGTCGTGGGTCACGTGCCTGCTGGAGTTCAAGGGCCGCCGCCGGCGCCTCATGCAGCCCAACCGATACACCGAGCTGTTCTTTCTGGACGAGGCCACGGCTTTCGCGGCGGGGCACCGCCCCTGCGGGGAATGCCGCCGGGCGGACTACCGCGCCTTCAAGGCGCTCTGGCTGGAGGTCAACGGAACCGGGCTGCCGGACGGCGGCACCTCGATCCGGGAACTGGACCGCGCTCTGCACCGGGAGCGGGTGGCGGCGCTGGAGGCCCGCGAGTCCTACCGCGAGCGACTGGGCCGCCTGCCCGACGGCGCCTTCGCCGTGCTGGCCGACGACCCGCACGCGTGGCTGGTGTGGGGGCGACGGCTGCTGCGCTGGAGCCCCGCGGGCTACGACGCCTCGCGGCCCCGGCAGGACGGGCTCACCGTGCGGGTGCTCACCCCCCGCTCGATCGTCCGCACGTTCGCGGCGGGCCGGCGGCTTACCTTCCCCGTGGTGCATCCCTCGGCGAGGGAGTGGGCGTAGCGGCGGTCTCGCCGGAACTCCGTAGGGCCTACCCCAGATACTTCCGGAACCATTCGGTGGCAGATCCGGCGGATTCGTCGAAGCCGATCGTGTACGCCTCGAAGTGGCCACAGGACAGCACCTTGAGCCGCTTGGGCTCCGCGGCGGTCTCGAAGGCGGCCACCGCGACGGCGTGGGGCGTCAGGGTGTCCTGGGCCGCGACGATCATCTGGAAGGGAGTCGGCGCCACGCGGGGCAGGTAGACCGCCGGAACGTACTCGATGAACTTCTCCACCGAGTCCATCGTGATCCGGTTGGCCCAGGTGGGCACCCGCTCTTCCACGTTCTTCATCGCCTCCCAGGAATCGCGCCCCGGGAAGAGGCCGCTCTTCCCGTCCTCCGCGGCGATGGGCATGTAATTCACCGCGCCGGTCGTCATCCGCTCCAGGCGGTCGGCCTCCAGCCGCCGGTAGAGGGCCTCGCGGGCCTCGGGCGGCACGGTCTCCAGCCCGTCGATCAGGGGCACCTGGGCCGAGATGCACTTGATCCGCCGCTCCAGGTGGCCCAGGCAGATCACGTGGCCGCCGCTCATGGAGGTGCCCCAGAGCCCCATCCGCGCGGCATCCACCTCCGGAAGCTCCGTGGCGAAGGAGATGGCGTTGCGGTAGTCCTCGATCTGGTCGGCGGGGACGATGTGGTAGCGCGGCTCGCCTTCGCTTCCCCCCAGGCAGCGGTAGTCGAAGGTCAGCACGGCGAATCCGTGCTTCCGGAAGTGCTTCGCGTAGGGCACCAGCATCTCCTTCACCCCGCTGAAGCCGTGGGCCATCACGATGGTGGAATGCCCCCCCTCCGGCGCGGCACCCTCGGGCAGGTACAGCACCCCCACGCACCGCACGCCCTGGCTGTTGAATTCGATGCTCCGCTCGCTCATCCCTCACCTCGCGTGGATTGGCTGATTGGGTGTTCCTTGATCTAGAATCTTGTGGTGGTATGTAACGGAACCGGAACAATTTTGCCAGGGAGGGGGTCGTGGCCGCCACCGCCAAGCCGCTGTTTTACAAGCAACTGCTCCAGGAAAAACTGCACGGGTTCGAACACAAGATGGCCGGCCCCAGTTCCCCGCAGAGCAGCAAGTCGATCCAGTCCCGCCCTAGGGGCGGGAAGGCCAGGGTGTGGTCGAGACCGATCCGGGTCGGTATGGATTTCGGACG